>JAYYRF010000317.1:0-8932 GCA_036127535.1 Myxococcota bacterium
ATACGTAAAGGAGAAGGAAATGGAGAAAAATCAGAGACTGACCCATCTGAACGAAGAAGGAGAGCCTCGAATCGTTGATTTATCGAATAAGCCCAATTCTGAGCGGGTAGCACAGGCCCATGGTTGGGTCTTACTCTCTCCCAACAGCCTCGCGCTGATTGAAAACAAGGAGATACAAAAAGGAGATGTCCTGCAAATTGCACAGCTCGCGGGAATTTGTGGGGCGAAAAAAACCTCCGATATTATACCGTTGTGTCATCCGATTCCAATTGATGCGGTTGATGTGCGGATTCGGATCGTATCGGGTAGAGGCGTGCATATTGTATCAGAAGTTCGTAATTACTGGAAAACAGGAGTAGAGATGGAGGCTCTTATGGCGGTAAGCTCTGCGGCTTTATGCGTGTATGACATGGTTAAGGCTGTAGATCGAGAGGCCAAGATAGACGGTATCGCGTTACTATATAAGAAGGGAGGCAAAACCGGTGAGTGGGGAAAATATCACAAAATGGAACAAAAGTCTTGACACGGCAAGACTTTTTTGTAAAGATGCTTATATCACACCTTCACCTTTCTTCCTAGGTTCCCATGAAATTTCCCTTTGACATTCGCTGGCCCCTTGTTGGTCTATTGGGCTGTTCCGCTGCTCTTAATGTTGTATTTTTGATCAACAATTCCACTCAAGATACGACGGAGTCTGAAGAGCTTGTCGCTGAATTTGAAGCGCCGGTTGAGGAAATCGTGGAAGAGGAGCCTGTCGCTCTTGGAAAAGACTGGAAAGTCCTTCATACCGAAGTACATCATTCCTTGTCAAAAACGTTCCACAAAACTGGGATACCAAACGGTGTAGCTTTGAGCGCAGTCTATAGTCGCCTGTTTATGTGGGATTTGGATATGCGTCGGGATCTCCTCAAAGGAGATAAAATCGAGGTGGTATATCGTCTCTCTTCCGATGGGCTTCCCGAGGTCGCAGCAGCTCGCTTCCATTCGAAGAAAAGGGGAAAAACCTATTCTGCATTCAAATGGCAAGCACCGGGCGATAATTTTGAAAGCTATTGGTCTTCTGACGGAATAGAAGCTGCGAATCGACTTAAGAATTCTCCTCTCAAGGACTATGAGCAGGTAACTTCGCTTCTTAAGGATCGACCCAACCATAAAGGTATGGACTTCAAAGTGCCGACAGGAACCAAGACCGTCTCTCCCAAAAGTGGTGTGGTCACCCGCGTAAACTTTGGTAACTATAAGTACAACGGTGGTTGTGTCGAAGTAAAGTTTTCTGACGGTGTGCTGGCAAAATGGCTTCATTTAGACTCCGCGAGTGTTAAGCCCGGTCAAAAAGTATCGAAAGGAACCGTTGTGGGGCTAACCGGTAATACCGGACGCTCCACCGCACCCCATCTGCATTATCAACTCGACAAGGGACGACGCAATATCGATCCCATCGATTATCATGGTACGGTTCGAAGATCGCTTCCCAGCACGGTCATGTCTGACTTCTTGCACCATACCGCGCCGTATATGAACCTTCTCGATCAGGGCAATTCCGTCGCTGGTTTATAACGTATCAACGCGATACAGCCACAGTCGATCGTCCCACGAATCGATCTCCGTTACGCGAAGCCCCAGTTCTTTGCCTTCTTTTTGCAGTTGTACTCCACTCGGCCGAAGATTGTAAATCATGGGCATGGAAGGCATCAACACGATGAGATGTCCACCATTGGCTTCAGACAGAATTCCCGCCAGTGCCCTCTTTCTTTTGTGTGAGATGACCCCCCATGCGTGAATCGATTCAATCTCCGGAGCGATGTGTTCGATCAGTCCATATATTTCATAGTCCATCGTGATCAGTCGCTCGACGTTGTGGCTTCTTAAAAGTTCTTGAAGAGCCCTTTGATCGTGACTTCGAAAAGTCGGGACGAGAATTTGAGAAAATGTAGCATCACTGCGCAGCATGTCTGAGGACGAAGCCAATGTTATGGGTAGCACACATAGGATCAACCACGGCTTGTACGTCCATAGGGATTGTAGCAAAAGTCCAAGTGTGACAGCGAATACCGGTAGCACCATGGCGAAGTGATGCATATCCTTTGCGGCAACGGCGATCAGTAGCAGTTGTGATATCAGTACAGCGGTGCAAAATACCAAATCGTTGTTTCTTCTAAAAAACGGTACTACGAGAGAGAGCAGTGCCAATGTAGGCAGACGAATCCAAGACCCCAGCCACGCTTGTGGCTTTAAATCGTAAATCTGCTCATAAAATTGCATGGGCGCACCCAGCCAAAGGAGGAGATTGCTGCTGTTTTCTCGGATGGACGCTTGGCTTGAAAAAGAGAAGGCGGCTTGTACGCGTTTCCATTGCATAGAAAAAGTGTCGTGGCTGCGAATGTGGCCGTTGAGCTGTCCGTGGTGAATCCAACTGATCAATAGAGGTGAAAGCAGAACAAGAAAGGCGAGCAAACCCTTTTGAAAGCCGTCCTTGCTCGGCCATCGCTTGAAAATCAACATCCAAAAGAGGAGTGGGAGTACAGCGAACAAGAAGGGAAATTTTGCGTGAAACCCCACCCCCAAGAAAAGTAGAAAGTAAAAGAGGCTCTTTCGATACAAGACAACCCATAAGAGCCCTGCGATTGCCACTTGAAGCGCAATCTCCGTTCCACCCAACGCCTGCTTGTAAAAGGTAAAACTCCAATCTGTTGCCAAAACCAAAGCACAGCCGTATGCTACGATGTTTTGTCTCTCCCGTTTGAATAGCCAAGCGATCCAGCCGATGAAGACACCCCCCAAAAGAATATGAAATATTCGTACTGCCATGGGGCTTGGATAGATAGAATACACGATTCGACTCGGCCAATCCCAGACGCCGCCCGTATATTGGTTCATTGCGAGTGGCAATGTGTATGAACCCAATCGGAGTTGCTCTTGCGGTCGTGTTTCGTTGGCGATGAACGGTCCCCATACACTTCCGCTGCTTGGGCTATTTGCAGCGTTTCCCCACACTACTGGGTCGATCTCGCTCCATACATCGGGGGTTTCTCCCCAACCCATGGCGACTTCTCCTACAATGCCTAATTCATGAAAAGAAAAAGCTTGTAGTACAAGATACAAGGAGATGATGAGCAAAAGTTTTTTATCCACAAGATGCCGCTCGCGTCAGAATGTCTTTCGCATCCATATCATGGAATGCTGTCGTCCGGCAATGGCTTCATTGTCTCCGATCCGTTAACAAAAGACGAGGAGATGCGATGGGAATCCCGCTGGTTTTGGAATTGTTGTGTTTGGTATTGGTTGGTTGGGCGGCTTATCTCTCCCAATACAAGCCGCCACAGTTTGATTGGAGGTCGAGCTTTCTCAATTCTCTGCTTCCGACCCCTGATACAAATCCAAATTTGTACCAGCCAATTCCCTCCATGATGTGGTCGGATTTCTCCGCCGATAAGGTGCAACAGCGTCTGCGAACAACCCTTTCTTCTGTTGTTATTTTTTCCGCGCAGGCACAAAGGGAAGGAGCCGAACTCGCTCAACTCCTCGATGTGCAACACCATAATTTACCCGAAGACGTCGATGCGGAGTGGATAGCCAATCGCGTGGAGACAAAAAATCAGCGATTGGTGTTTATCGCGCGTGGAGAGTCCGTTCAAGCCGTTTTGAAGCTGCTTCACAAGCATCCGGGCATGCGGGATCGACTCTTTTGCGTTGTATTGATCGATGCGGTTTTGGATGCGTCTTGGATGTCCGAATACTTTTCCCAAGAAAAGATGGACGTAGAGATGAATTCTGCGGTGCCATACATCTCGCTCGCTTTCTCTGCTCAAGCTGAACCTTTGGAAGAGCCTCCAATTCCACCGACAGGTTGGCACTCCATTCGGGTGATTCCATTGGGGCTCTTGGAAGAGGTTCCCGTGTCGCGCATGTCTTTGGCTTTGGCGATACTGATGGGAAACCTATATTAGGTATCCGCCGATTTGTTCGGTTTTCTCCAAAGTTTGTGGGTTCCATTGACGCATGATGTCTTCGAGTCCCCTAAAGGCGTCTTCTTTTGATATATCTGGTAAGACGATCTCGGTTCCTGCGACGTGCACGACGATGTGAGCCAAATTGTGATAGCGCATAAAGGGAGACTGAAAGATATAGGCATTTTGAATTTTGTCGCGATCTAAGATCCACGTTCGACGATTTAAATAGCCCCTGCGGGCGATAATGCTGTTGTCTGTGATGAGCCAACCTTGCCACTTCCAGTCCAAGTAGGAAATGGGAATTGATAGAGGTATAAGCAGTAGAAGGTATAGATGATAGTCTGTTGTGCGGAGTACAAACATCAAAAGGCCAACCAATATGGAGAATCGGAGGAGCCCTTGTGCAATACTTCGGTATAGAGCCTTTCTATGCGGAGAGAGAAGTTTCACTTTCCATGGATCGATATCGATTTGTGGTGCCGCTGCTCGCAACAAGGTAGAAAAACGATGAGATTCCAGCATCGGTATCAGACCTTCGGTTTTACGAATTCGACCGTCTGCTACCCCGAAGGCTGCGGTTTCTATAAACATGGTTCCATAGCCGATGGTTCTACGTAGCAGAGGCTCCACCATCATGACGAGTTGAACTTTCCTCTGTGGAATCTCAATGCGTCGTTTGGTCACCAGACCTTCTTCGCTCTGTAATGAATCCTCTTGCAGAGACAGTTGATAGCCATTGTGGTTTAAAATTGCGTTCAACGCAGACCAAAGCCATGAACCGGCAAACGCGATCAAAAATAGACCGGCGATAATCTTAGGACTCAAAGCCGATGCGAGTTCTTGGGCGTCCTTTGGGTGCATCAAAGAAATCACTTCTGAAGCAATTGCGGTGAGAACGACCACAACGCCAACGGTGCGTTTGGTGATGCCATAGATCAAGAGTTCAACGATGGAATTCTTTACCAATGATAACTCAGGCGTAGGGGTCTCTTCTTTGCGAAGGCTCGGACGGAGCCGAGACCGCAAAAATTCAGCTTCTTCGATGCTGAGAGCAGACAGCAGACCTTCTTCTGCACTGCCCGCTGTTTCGATACGCAATTCCGTCAGCGAGAAAAACTTGTGGAGAGGGTTTTGTTTGAGCTCAATATTTTGGATGCGTGCGACATCCAAACGGCGATTCTGCTTGTACAGTAGGCCAACATTTACTTCGAGCACATCGTCGATCAATCGATATCGAAGGGTCATGTAGTGTATGAATGTTCGATAAATACTGGCAAAAAAAAGAGCGAAGATAATCATCAAATCGACGATTTCCGTTCCGCTGCTGTTGTTGGTGAAAAATAAGAATACCAGCAGTAACCAACTCCCGCGCAATGTTCGAAATGTCTGTGGCAAAAGATTGATAAACAAACTGGCGGGATGCAAGCGCTTGAACGGCACGTTGGCAGCGGTCTCAGATGCGGGTGGTTCCGATGTGGGTTGTTCCGATGCGGGTGCTTCCGATTCGGGTGGTTCAACAGAGTGAATCTCGTTACTCTCGGGTGATTTTTCTACGGAAGCCCATATGAATTCTTGCGTGGGAAGATCTGCATCGGGTGTATCGGAGGTTTCGGGTTCGATCTGCTCCGTAGGCTCGTCTTCTGGCCCTAGGATCTCTTCGGCCGGAGAGACTTGCGCCTCGTCTTCCGTCGCCTCCTTGTGTATCGTACCCTTAATGGACGGAGGCGATTCCGGATTTGAGTCTTCGGAATTAGACGCCATCATCGCCTCGTTTTTGTATGATCTGTTCTCGCAGATTGGTCGCTCTCTTTTCGAGGAGCCCGGGAATGGAGCCGTCGGAGGAATGTCCCGCGGCGGTGTACAGTTGTAGCGTGACCAAACCCACGACGCGTTCGAGTGGTCCTTGGTGCGTATCTACGTGCTGAATCCGGTGCAAAGGTATAGAGCTCCATTTGCGAAAGAGAACGCCATGTTGCACAAGCATATCGTGTTCGCGTAGTTCGAAACGATAGTGTTTGTATTCAAGGGAAGGCCAAATGACGGCGTGGACGAGTTTCTGTATCAAATATAGAGAAGCAATCAATACGCCCACCCACCATTTACTAAACGTTAGGCAAATGAAGAATAGTACAATGCTGAATGGAAACGAGAAGAAGGCCAAACGAATTAGACGTGAAATCCGCCAATAGAATGTGACTCTTGCGTCTAAGAGTTCTTGGGGTTGATACATTATTTGATACCTGAACGTTTGTAAGGTGCGATCATTCGCGCTGCTCTGATATTTATATCCATCGCAGATACAAGCGCAACT
The DNA here is from genome assembly GCA_036127535.1 of Myxococcota bacterium. Taxonomy (GTDB): domain Bacteria; phylum Myxococcota_A; class UBA796; order UBA796; family UBA796. The sequence goes on from JAYYRF010000317.1 coordinate 6,262, forward strand.
TTTGAACGGATCTGAAGGTGTGGTTGGTTTGTTATTTTGTCAGAAACACTCTGGGGCGGGTTATGGTATAGTTCGTATGGTTTTTGAGAATACATTAGGAGAAATTATGGATTGGCAAACAGTCTCGCTCGGACTGCAGCAGTTACAAAATTCCTCACAACCAAGAAAGACACTCTCGGCATTGGTGGGAAATCTCGATTTATTCCTAAGCACGCTTCGTGCGGAAGGAATGGATTTCAAGGAAGAAAGAGAGCGGATTTCGTTGGTGCAGACCCAAGGGTATGGTCGATATACACTGTCTTGGCGGTTGGGCTGTGCGGTTCATTATTCTCCAACGTGTCCTTCGACCAATCTGTTGGCGAGAGAGTTTCTTTCGGAGGGTCCCTTTGTCTTGGTCGCAAACGAACAAACAGAGGGGCGCGGTCGTATGGGGCGCTCTTGGGAGTCCGAAGCGGGTAAGAATATTTTGTGCTCCTTCATTTTGCGTCCCCCAGTACGGGCACAAAACGCCGCGCGGTGTTCTTTGTTGTGGGCGGCTGCCATTGCCGCTGCGTTGGATCTATTCGTAAAATGGCCAAACGATCTTGTCACAAAGGACGGTAAGAAAGTAGGCGGAATCCTCGTAGAACTCGTGGACGATACCCCAACGCTAATTTTAGGATTGGGCCTCAATGTTTCGCAAACAGACTTTCCCGGGCTTCCCCAAGCGACGTCATTGGCCTTAGAAGATCGAGTATACGATCGCGCGGCGCTTCTCGGAAAAATATATCGCACCCTCGTCGGTGTGGATTTGGAACAAAATTTAGATTCTTGGAGAGGACGTGCTCTTCACATGGGCCAGTTGGTTCAGGTGAACGAGAAGAAAGGGGTTTTCACCGGCATTCGTGAGGATGGAGCTTTGTTGATCGACGGTACACCAGTCTTGGCAGGGGATGTGAATCTCGTGGAGGGCCGCCCGTGATTTTGGTTATCGATGTCGGCAATACCAACACTGTTGTTGGGGTTCTTCTCGAAGGCAAGGTTGTGGAGCGATGGCGCATTTCAACGATCTCACGTACAACGGACGAGCTTGGTCTTCTTCTTTTGCAGTTGCTAAAGCACCGCTCCTTGCTGGTAGAGCAGTTTCAAGGTGTAGCGGTCTCTTGTGTTGTTCCCTCCGTTTTGTACGCGATCGAAAAAGCCGCGAAGCGATACTTCAACCTTACGGCTCTCGTGGTCTCCAAAGGGGTGCGTACCGGTATGCGTGTTCGAACCGATAATCCAAGAGAAGTGGGTGCGGATCGAATTGTAAATGCCGTTGCGGCTTTTGAGCGATACAAGCAGGCGGTGATCGTAGTCGACTTTGGAACGGCAACGACACTGGACTGCGTCTCTTCGAAGGGAGACTACATCGGGGGAGCGATTGCACCCGGTTTTCGTATCTCGGCCGAGGCGCTTTTCTCTAAAACCGCGAAACTACCCAAAGTCGAGGTGGAACAAACGGAAAAGGTGATCGGAACCAATACGATTCAGAGTATGCAAGCCGGACTGTATTGGGGCTACGTTGGTTTGGTCGAGGAGTTGGCCAAGCGATGCAAGGCCGAGATGCGGGAATCAGAAGGATCCACTTCCTCGGTTCATTGTGTGGCGACGGGTGGGTTGTCTCATCTGATCGGCCGATCCTGTTCAGAAATTGATTCCATAGATGGTGATCTTACTCTCTATGGGCTGTGGCTTCTGTTTCAAAGAAATCGTTGAGGTTTTATGAATCTGCATTCTCTTTGGGTTGCACATTGAAGGTCGGCGTTCTATAATTTTTTTACGTCCTTTTTATCGGAATGAATACATGGATATCCCATACTACGCTCTTGACATATCAGATAAAAATATCGATAAACTTCAATCCAATCCTCCTGCACACGAACGGATGGCCTTAGCGACGGGATCTCTTTGCGAGTCGGACAAAGAACGTTTGGGTCTATGTGTACTGTTAGCGGCCGACGAAGATAAATTTGTCTCTAAAACCGCAAAGAGAACACTGGAGTCATGGGATGCAGAACGACTTTCCAATGCACTGCATCGTCAAAGCCATGCGAAGGTGATCGAATACGTCGTCGAATTCTTGCCGCCTGACGAAAAGCTTGATCAGACTCTGTTTGGTTGCGTAAACATCAACGATCGCAGTGCGCTCCTGATCGCACAACGTGCAACCGAACGAACTTGCATCGAAATCAGTAAAAATCGACAACAACTCCTGCTCAACCCCGCCTTGCTCAACGCGCTCAAACAGAATGCAAATTGCCCCGAGGATGTACTCTCTAAAACGGAAAACTTTTTGCGTTTGCAGCAAGCGCTGCCTTCGGACGATTCCGTACCGATTCGAACCTCTACGGAAGCTTCAGGACCGTCTGCTGATATCGACATCGATATTGCGGCCGAGGTGACGGCCGCTCTGAATGGAGAGAGAAGCCCCTTCTTGAATCTCGCGTTGAGTTCAGACCTCAGCATGTTCGCCTTGGATTCCCAAGAAGGGGGAGGCGATTTCAGTTTCGACTTTAATGAAGGCTCAGCCTTTAATTTTGATGTTGAAGGTGAAGCGGATGGTGAACGTAAGTCGATGGAGCAAATCATTAATGAAATGTCGATTGGACATAAAATTAAGCTCGCATACAAAGGGAATAAGGAAGCCCGA
>JAYYRF010000318.1:0-4881 GCA_036127535.1 Myxococcota bacterium
AAGACATCAGATCGGCGCGCTCTGGCCAAACTCCATTCTCTAGGTGTTCCGAAACCCACCAGTATCCCCAGACGTGATTCCAAGTATCGTTCCCCGGATGCCCTACAAGGGTGGACGAAAGCTTCACTCCCACCGGCCAAGTCAGGAGAATGGCGATGAGAAGCGAAACAAAAATTGCAACGAGGCATCGTTTAAAATTTTGACGTTGAAGAGACTGCATGTAAAAAATAGTTTTCTCTACCTTTGTTTTATTCTCTTATCCGCAAAGCGTATGCTTGTCTCAATTATTCTATTTCTCAGTTGCTCCTCAGAGCCAAAATCCATGCCAACAGAACAGCAGGTCTCGGATCAAATCGGTTTTAGAGAACCGGATCCGCTATATCAGCTTCTGTACAATTCCCCGGCTCTTCCGTCTCCAACGGCTTCACATCAACGTGTACGTGCTTTGATTTGGCTCAAAAAAATGGAACTGAGTCGGACACAGCTCAATCTTTTAAAAAATCTTCGAAAGGAAGACGTCAATCGACAAGCCGAATTGATAAAGGTCGAATCCGAATCGGCCAAAAAGCTAATCGAACAGGAAAACGGAGTCTACAACCAACTTTGGGATGCATTGAAAGAAGGTCGACGACTCGAAGATCAGACAGAGGTCATCGAAGAATTAAAAGAGATCCGACGATCGGATCAACGATCCGATGAGATCTTGGTGTTGAGAATCGAATCGATTAAATCCATCCTCAACACGCAAAGAGAGTTTTTGAAGACCCTTTCAGCAGCACAAGAGATGATACTCATAGATGTTCTGTTCTTCTTGCGTCATCGATTGGATCCCGTTGCAACGCCAAGCGATTTTTATGCTTTGGTCGGACGAACCTATGAACCGGGACAATACGCGGTTTTGGTTCGAGGTGGTTCGAAGGAAGCAAAAAAAGAGATGAATATCAGCGGTCTTTGGACGGATAAAAATGAACTAACCGGAAAAGCCTTACACGAGGCAAAACGAGAAGTTCTCTTGTATCTCGCCTTGTTGGAGCCCGGTGTAGATGAAGCGATAGAAGAAGCACTCCGCACGGCTCCTGAAGTAGATGAAAGACCCCTTCCCAAATAGAAACAACCACTATTTTATACGAGATAACCACGCGCAAAGACCTTTTCTAATGCCCCGAAAAGAACCGGCTTTCCCCGTTTTTAACCCTTGTAAAATAGCCAGCGATACAATTGGCCCCAAGAGATACTTTCGATTGTAGAAAAGAAGCTGACCGTATATGGAGTAAGCAAACCAGTCACTCGATTCATGCGGAATGGTACCGCCACCGAGGTGATGACATACCGCTTTGGGATCTAAAATGATCTGATAGCCCAGCTTTCGCAAACGAAAACACAAAGCGACATCCTCAAAGCCATGTACGAAACGCTTATCAAATCGAGACCAAGAGGGAATCAGCAAAGACGCACCCGCTAACGCATCGACCTCAGAAAAAGTAGACGGTATTTTTTTTTGGAGAACAACCCTTCCATAGGACTGTACACATATTCCAGCGCTCTCTACCCCTTCTCCGCTGTATACAACCGGTCCAACGGCGCCGATTTGACTCGAACAACGAGAGAGCAATCGCTCTATCGAAGCATTATCGATCCGTACATCATCATTCAAAATCAGCACTCTTGAATATCCATCTTGCTGGGCCTGTGATAAACCCACATTACAAGCTTGGGCAAACCCCTTTCTTGGCCCTTGCAAAACGCGATGACTCCCAAAGGAGGGTAGGGCTCCTTTTCCGTCATAGACAACGTAGATTGGAAAGGACAAAGAATCAGAAAGAGCAACGAGATCTCGCTGAGAGCATGTGGGAATCACAACCGCAAGATTCAAGGATTTACCTCTTCTGGAACACTAAGAACGATCTGAACGTCTGTATGATCGCGATCACCTTGAGCGGGATTTCCGGTATACCATCCAAATGGGTCTGTTGGTCCGGGTTTACCGTCTTCATCGACATCGCAATACGCACCAATCCAAAATCCTTTCTCGTTTTGCGGCAAAGAAAGGGAAAAAGAACCCGGTTGATCTACTTTCTTGGTCGCGACTACCTTGGGACGAGGGCCGTCTAAATTGCGCTGATCGCCGTCAAAAACATCTATACGAATCACCTTGCCATTCCAATTTTCAAGTGAAATCGATCCTTCTACCTTGATTTTAGGACCTCCACCCATGGGATCCTTGGGCTTTGGATTTGGTGGTTTGGCTTTCGCTGGCTTTTCTGGTTTGGGCGCTTCAGTACTGGGCTGCTTGGGTTTTGTAGAGACCGCTTTTTTGTTGGGAGTATTTTTTTTCTGCTTTGCATCTTCCTTCCGTTCTTCGACCTCATTGAGAATCGGGTCTTCACCACAGGCAAAAAGAAAAATTAAAATAAAAGAGAGCATACGCGTGTGAGCCTTATTAATGATATATTGTCAATATATGTCATTTCCGAAGAAGATTGAAACTGTAATATAAGACGTTCACCCCATGATCAGCAAAATTATACAGACAGCTTTCCGACCACAAATCTTTGTGATGGTAGCCAAGGTATATATACCAACCCTGTTTCCACTAACATTTCTAATATGCTTGTTGTCATACTATGTGGACACAAAATTGAACCTCCAATCCGGATTCATCGACACACCACTCAACTATTGGATTGCCGGTACAACATTCGTTTTGGGCGTTTTTTTATGGCTTTGGACGTATGAACAACTCTCTCGATTGGGAGAAGGGTCTCCCTCTCCGGTAGCAGGAAGAACCTTAAAACTCGCGACAACGGGGATCTATGCGCACAGTCGAAATCCATCTCTTTTCGGAAAACTGCTCGGATTCATCGCTGTCGGAATTGCTCTCAACTCCTTCTCCTTTTGTTTTATCCTCACACCTCTACTTTTGTGCGGTTCTTTGATAGAAAAAGTTTGGAGGCAAGAGCCACAACTTATAGAGATATTTGGGGAAGAGTATAAACAATACCGAAAAGATGTTCCCCTATTTCTCCCGTGGAAATTACTGTTTCGAAAATAAGAGGCCAATATGGATATAACGCTCATCAATCCCCCTGAAAAACTCCGCGTTTGGGCAGGTATACCCAAAGCACACGCACATGGTGTATATTGCTTCCCCCCTTTGGGACTCATGTACATTCAAGCCGCTATCGAAAAACGAAGCAATTATCGCGCAGAGATCATCGATCCTGTGGTCGAAGATTTGGATTACCCCGAATTCGAAGAACAACTCAAGAACTATCCCATGGACTTGGTTGGAATTAGCGCCTTCACGCATTCGCTACCGGATGTACAAATGACCATGGATTTGGTGCGAAAATACAATCCCAACGCATGTATCGTGCTGGGCGGTCCTCACTGCGCGATGTTCCCCGAGTATGCGATCAAACTCAATGGTGCAGATGCCATCGTAACGGGTGATGGTGAAGATGCATTCCTAGAAATGGTTCAAAACTACGACCAAGGAAAGGATTTCTCAGGGATTTCCGGTGTGTGGTGGAAGAATCCCGAAGGTCAAATTATTAAAAATCCGGAAAGAAAATCCACAAAGAATCTAACGGCATATCCATGGCCGGATCGACGCAGAACCCGCTTCAAAGATTACTATCTTCCGGGAACGAAGCAGCCGATGGTTACAACGGCCATCACATCTCGCGGTTGTCCTCACTCCTGTCCATTTTGCCTCACATACAAAAAACAATACCGAATCCGAGATATAGACGACATTTTGGACGAGATAGAAGACTGCGTGTCCATTGGCATCACAGAAGTTCACTTCATCGACGATCTCTTTACCCCCAACAGCCAATGGGTTCTGAAGTTTTGCGATGCGGTAGAAAGAAGGGGGCTCAAGTTCAATTGGGGTTATAAAACAACAATTGCAGGAACGACCCGAGAACAAATTCGTCGTTGCAAAGACACAGGATGCACAAAGATTCACTTTGGTGTTGAATCCGCAAACAACGAAGGACTCGATGCCTTCGGAAAACATTGTGATACCGATGATGTACACCGCGTATTCCAGTGGTGCAGAGAAGAAGGCGTACGAAGCGTTGCCTATATTATGCTGGCTGGACCACACGAGAGAACCATGGAAGAGGCGCTCAAAAATCTGGATGAGATGCTAAAACTCGACGCTGAATTCGCCGTTTTTGCTGTGTTTTCACCGTATCCGGGAACCGATTCCTTTGCCGAAGGAGCCAAAAAGGGTTTATATCCCGCAGATTGCTGGGATCGAATGATGAAGGATCCTCTGTGTGGCGTTGAAGTACCCGTATGTTGGGAAGAGCACTTGACCAAGGCCGAGGTATTGGAACTCCTGAAAGTCGCACATCGAAAGTTCTACATGCGCCCGCAGTTCATTGCACGACAAGTTCTTGGACTTCAGAGTATGGCCGAGCTCAAACGCCTTGCAAAGGGAGGCCTGTCTCTCCTGAAACTCGAGCTTCTTAAGGCCAATTCTCGTACAGCACCCGTTTAGATGTTCCTTTTGTTCCATCTTTCTATCGCCTTTGCCCTGCAGTGGGACGTACCCTTGTTAAAATTAGAAAACCAGGCGACTGAAATCAAAAAGGAATCCGCGTTCATTAAAGAAACAGTACAGAATCTAAAGAAAAATCACCGTATTGAAAAAATCCCCGAAATCTTGTACTCGATTCAAAAGCTCGAGAAAAAAATACAAAAGAATGAAGAGATTTTTAAAAATATAAAGATAGATTAGGATTTTCTCTCTTCACTCGGTTATTTATGATGCTTAGGAGAAGTCTCTTAGGAGAGAAGACAAATGAAACTGCAGTTGGTTTTCGATGAAAAGCCAAGAAGAGGTGGCGGAAGTGGTGCCAGTGGTCG
>JAYYRF010000319.1:0-20711 GCA_036127535.1 Myxococcota bacterium
AAATCACCGAATTATCGGGTTCATTTTTGGCGGATTATGAGGTGCAGCGTATTTTTGTCGAACTCTCCGAGTCAGAAAAACTCGAATATGAAACTGCACGTGCCGATTATCTCAGCTTTTTAAAAGAAAAACAAATTTCCATGGGAGGAGGGGGCTGGAAGAGATTTATACAAGAGGCCGCCCGTTCAAAGCGCGGTCGAGAGGCTTTTCGTTCTTACCACGTCAGCAAAAAGATCGCGCACGGATCCGAAAGTAAAATTCAGGTTCTCGGAGAGCTTTTGGCAAAGGAAAGGGGACGTCGTTGTATTGTTTTTACCAATGACAATGCAACGGCTTATCGAATATCCAAGCGTTTTCTTCTCCCTTGTATTACCCACCAAAGCGATGTGAAAGAGAGGCAGCAAATCATCTCTCATTTCGCCAGTGGCACCTATCGTGCGATCACGACCTCTCGGGTTCTCAACGAGGGTGTTGATATTCCAGCAGCGGAAGTAGGGATTGTACTCTCTGGAACAGGCACCGTTCGTGAGCATGTTCAACGGCTCGGTCGGATTCTACGGCCGAAAGAAGGAAAGAAGGCCATCATGTATGAATTGGTATCCGCCGATACGGCAGAGCAATACACCTCAGAGCGACGAAGGAAGCACGATGCTTACCGGTAATCTCCTGCGTGTCAAAGTCGGAAGAAGTGATATCCGACCCTTGTTTATTTCACCGCAATCTCCGAAAAACTCGGCCAGAGCAGAGCAGTTGATAGCAATATTCAATCGGGCGTTAGAAGAAAAAATGGCTCGCAGAGACATAGAGGATTGGATCCAAGAGCTCTCTTCTTTGGAGGTTGATCACAAAGTATTTAAAGGTTTTGCCAAGGTACTGTTTGATCGATCGCGGTTCTCCATACCTACGTTACCCTTGGAAGATCCGCCCACCGCTTCCCAAATACGAGAGGAGGTCTTTACGCTTGCTGCACAAGAAGGACCGTATTCTCCCCATGGCATTCTACAGTCCAGATCGTCCGTGCAAGAGGTTTGGGAGCTCGTTGCGAGAAAGTATGGATGTGAGGTGGAGGCGTTACAACACTATCTGTATTCCGATCTGCGGGATATGCATCGTTTGCAGGATATATCGTCCTTTAATTCCTCGCAAGCACTCATCCAGCGCTACAACATTGCTCTATGTCAAGCAATCCTTCTTCGCGCTACGGAATTAAATATCGAATTGAAGTCTGTTGCCCCCAAATGGCTGCGTTACCTTTTTCACGTCATTAAGTTCCATAAATTAATGTTTACGTTAGAGAAAAAAGGTGAAATTTTATCTCTCAAATTGGATGGGCCTCAAAGCTTATTCAAGCAGAGTACGCGTTATGGAATGCAACTCGCATTGTTTTTCCCCGCCCTTTTGTTGGTTCCTTCTCCTTGGTCTTTGGAAGGGAAGATTTTGTGGAACAACCGTAGAAAAAAGTTCGTATTAAGCCACGAAGCCGGCCTTAAGAGTCACTATTCAGAACGAGGGGTTTGGCGCTCAGACGCGGAGGTGGTCTTTGAAGATCGCTTTCAAAAAAGTGAGAACGGGTGGAGTATACAAGAGGGTACGCTATTAAAGCTCAAGGGACAGAGGCTTCTGATTCCTGATTTTTGTTTCCAAAAAGGGAAGCAAAAAGTGTATATGGAAATTGTAGGCTTTTGGAGAAAAGGACAGCTCTCTAAACTGATATCGAGCGCGCCGAAGAATTTAATCCTTGCCGTATCCAAACGTCTTGCCGGCGACAAATCAACCATTCCAAAATCCTTAGAGGATCGCGTGATTCCTTTCGCGGAAGTTATTCCTCTCAACAAGGTTGTAAAGGCATTGGATCGAATTGCGAAGGAGTAATATACTAATCGAAGAGAGAGGATTTGTGATGCTTCCATTATGGGTATATTTGGCTTGTCAGACCGAAACGAAAGAAATAGAACCAACGCAAAAGCCCGTCGAGGAAGACGTTTACGAGGAAGAGGAAGAAGAAGAGGTCATAGAAGAAAACTCTGTTCCCGTGATCAGAGAAGCTGGATTTGGTTCTATCTCGCCGCGTTCAAAAGAAAAACTAGAGGTGAAAACGTCGGTGATCGATCAAGATGGAGATCGGATCCGAATGGATTACGAATGGTCGATCAACGGAAAAAATATTCCTTCTGAACGACGAGCCTATTTGGATCCCTCTTGGTTCAAGAGCGGCGATAAGATTCAAGTGCGGGTGGTCGCATCCGATTCAAAGTCCGAAACGGATACCGTAATCGAAACGATGATCCAAAATACACCTCCCAAATGGGTTCAAGATCCGCGAAGTGTGACCAAATTAAATGGCTATCGGGTAGAGGCGGTCGATCCAGACGGCGGGCCGATTACATACAAACTAGACGGTGAGCCAAAAGGAATGCGTATAGATCCCAAAAGAGGCGTTTTATCATATCGTGGAAGCACGGATGCCAAAGCGGGCACGTATAACATCAAAATTATCGCGGAAGATGAAGCCGGAGACTCTGTGCAGTGGAGTTTTTCCATTGCGGTTTCTGCGGGCTCTGGTGCTGAACAAAAAAAGTAGTGGTGGATGTCGCTCATAGAGCGTCTATATATTCTTGGAGTCGCCGCACACTTTCGGCGACTGGGGCTTGACCATCTAAATGCAGCGAGGCTTTGCGCTTGGATGGCAGAACGTGCTGGTGATGCATCGGACGAACCGTTTGCAAGTACTGTTCAAGAACGCCTTCGACATTGCGGCCCCTTTCTACGACATCCCGTCGAATTCGTCGAATAAGGCGTATATCATCTGGGGCATCGACAAAAACGCATCCATCGGCCAATGGATACAATTCGGGAGCCGCGAGGACGAGAATTCCTTCGACGATGATGATTGGCTTTGGATAGATGCGTTCGGTCTGCATGGAACGAGCGTGACGCGAAAAGTCATATACGGGTAGTTCGGCGAACGTACCCTTTTTTAGGCTTTGTATGTCTTTGGCCAAATGAGCGCTGTCAAGCGCATTGGGTTCATCAAAATTGTATCCACGAGGATGCGGAATGTCTTTATAATAGCGATCGTGGTGAATTAAAACGCTATGCGGATTTTGTGCGGCAAATGCTGTCGCAATTGTGGTCTTACCGCTTGCTGTTCCACCGGCGATCAAGATGACGTTACTCATCAGAAACACTTCCTCGAATGCGAACCTCACCCTTGAATCGGCAGCCTTTTTCCATTTGTGCAAGTGGAGTATCGAGGAGTCCCTCAAAGGAACTTCGATGTCGCAACGTGCAAAATTCGTGTACGAGCAGTTTTCCCTTTAAACGGCCATTAATATCGGCGAAAACGACATCTGCATCGCCTTCTAAACATCCATGAGGACCGATTTCTAAACTGGATTCTGTATATAGATTTCCAATAAAGTGCCCATCGATACGAATGCGTCCTTGTACTGATAATTGACCTTCTTGCTTCGTATTGATCGGTATATACAGCTCGATGGGTTGGTTTTGTGAGCTCATGAGGAAAATCTTTTTAAGAAGCGTTCGAGTGCTTCAAAGGAGTCGAATTCAATACTGATTTTAGGATGCTTTTTGACCATACGTACCTTGGCATTGATCTCTTGGGCAAAGGATTTGATGTTTTCTGTTTGCTGTCGGTTGGAGATCGCTTCTGCTTGCATTGTTTTAACCAATGCTTCTATTTGACGAACATTTAAATTTTTGTGTTGAATTTTATGAATGAGTTGTTGTTGTTGCACGGGAGACAGGGGCAGCAAAGCGCGTGCGTGTCCCGGACTGAGGGTTCCGGTTTTTAAAGCATCTTGCACAGAAAGAGGGAGTCTGAGTAGTCGAATGGCATTGGATATGGTTGCGCGGTTCTTACCGATTCTCTCTCCCAACTCTGTTTGCGTCAGGTTGAACTCTTTGATGAGTTTCTGATACGCCAACGCAGTGCTGATCGGATCCAAATCTTCTCGCTGCACATTCTCGATCAATGCGATCTCTGCCTGCTCTTGGAGGGAGATCTCTTCTTTTACGATGGCAGGAATCATTTCTTGATCGGCCATTTTCGCGGCTCTCAAGCGTCTCTCCCCAGCGATGAGCATGTAGCCATTTTTAAATTTTTGTACCAAAATGGGGCTCAGAACACCATGGGTTCGAATGGAATTAGCCAGTTCCTCTAAAGAAGCGATGCTAAAGTGCTTCCTGGGTTGTTCAGGATTGGGAAATATATGCGATATCGGTAAGTTAACCGTAGTCGATCCGGACTTAAGAATTCCAGATCCATTGGAAATAATCGCTTCGAGACCTCTACCGAGTTTCTGTTTTGCCATAGGATAGCTCCGTCATTTTCGTTGCGGGCTGGGGAATGACCACATTTCCATGGTGCAACATCAATTCACAGGCCGCCGCATTATACGCTTTGGAACCGATGGAATTCGGATCGTATAGTTGGATGGGGAGACCGTGACTTGCGGCTTCGCTTAGCTTGATGTTTCGTGGAATCTCAGATTCAAAAACCAAGGGTTCTCCAAAATAGATTCGTGCCTTATGCACAATTTCTTTGCATAGAGAATTCGTACCCACCATCGTCATTAGAATCCCGGCGATATCCAAGTTTGGGTTGAGTTGCTGACGGACTTGCTGGATGGTTTCGAAGAGATCGTTGATACCTTCCAGCGCAAAAAACTCGGCTTGCAGCGGTATTAGAAGCTCATAAGCCGCGCAAAGAGCATTTAAGGTCAGTAGATTTAAGGCCGGCGGGCAATCGATAATGACGTAATCATACTCTAAATCGTGTCGATAAAGAGCTTTTTGAAGTTGCAAAGCCGGAGTCGGAAAGTTTTCGAGTTCTTTGGGCAGTCCAATTAGCGAATGGGTTGCAGGTGCGAGGTGAAGTTTGGGTAGGTGAGGGTGTGATATAGCAACTGCGGTAATTGGAAGATGCTCGAAGAGTACTTCTGAGATGCCGTTATGGTTCTCTTTTTTTGGGAAGCCCAGCGCGGAAGATGCGTTACCTTGTGGGTCCATATCGATCAGTAAAACACGTTGATTCAGAAAAGCGAGGGCGCTAGAAAGATTGATGGCGGTAGTTGTTTTACCAACACCGCCTTTCTGATTGGAAATTGCGAGGATGCGTTTCATGGAGGATGAGATGGAGGGAGATAGGGGAGGGACTTTCCGCTGAACGCTCAAGCATTACTGAGGATCATATTCTTTGTAATATAAAGAATGAATTTAAGCAATTCCTTTCTACAAGAAAAGTCAATTTAAGACATATTTCTTATAAATGTTTTGTCTCCAAAATGCCTCTGAAATGACCTTGAGGATTGTTATTCATAAAAAGGATGTTTTTTTGAAAAAGATATTTTTATATGTCAGTTATAAAATTTCTTTTTTTGGATCGTGAAATTCAGAAATCTTCATTTAAGTAGATAAAGATTCACACAGTTTCAGAAGCAAACCGACGCCAAAACCACTTCCTCCCTTTGATGTATTCCAAGCCGGTCCAGCGATGTCAATGTGAAGCCACCTTGGGGGTGTACTGGGTAAATGATTGCCTATAAATTGACCTGCACAGGCCGATTGAGCATTGGCTCGATTCTTTACAGAGTTTTTCATGTCGGCTATGTTGCTTGAAAATTCTTGAAAGTAGAGTTCGGGGGTGTATGGAAGAGGGTGACATGGTTCTCCGATTATACGCCCAGCAATAACCGCTCTTTGTTCCAAATCTTCATCGTTTGAATACAGGGCTGCGAAGTTTTTCCCGACGGCAATGGGAGCAGCGCCCGTCAAGGTCGCAATATCGATGATGATATCAGAATTTGTACTTGTTGCCGCCCAATTGACTCCATCTGCCAATACCAGTCGTCCCTCTGCATCTGTATTGTTGATCTCGACCGTTTTGCCTGATTTCATTTTGATGATGTCGTCTGGTCGAACCGAATGAGGACCTACAGCATTTTCAGCAAGGCACAAAATGGCTCTAAGCTCATATGGAACGCGTAAATGAACCGCCGCCTCAAAAGCAGCGAGGACGGCTGCTGCACCACCCATATCTCCTTTCATGCTTGGCATGCCCGTTTTGGATTTGATAGAAAGTCCCCCAGTATCATACACAATCCCTTTACCGACCCACGCGATGGATTGTGTAGGATTTTCGGGTTTCCAGTGAAGCACAACCAGTGCAGGACCGTCTATTGCCGCTTGTCCCACTGCGATTAGGCCACCGAACCCTTGGGATTTTAGACTCTCTCCACGAAGGACTTGAATGGCGACGTTCGTGCGACTTGCTATGTCTGTGGCCTCTTGAACAAATTGGGACACATTGAGACTGTTTGTCGGTCTATCGAATAAAGAAGCCGCATATCGTGTTGCATTGGCTAAGATCTGAAGATTGTAATCGAAGACCTGATCCATAGCGAGCTCTACGAAGACCTCCCGTTGCGGAATTCCAGATTTTTGGTGAAAAGAAGGTAAACCTCGGGCTATCCCCATGATGGTCGCCTCTTGGTCTTTGGGATCAACCAATACCAGTATGCCAGCTTTTTTCACACCCCGAAGCGGTGCGACCAAAGATGGAATGGCCCAAGCTCGCGACGGTGAATTATGTCGAGAGCATATTTCAGGGAGCATAGCAAAAATGATTTTTTGGTTATCAACCCAAGTGATAGTAGAAACACCGTTTGCTTTGGGTCTTAGGCTTTTTAGGATTGCGTTCCACGTCGTTTTGGGGATGGAGAATCTTTCTATAAGGGGTTTGTTGTTGATGAAGTCGGATTTTCTTCCTAAGATTAAAACACAATCTGTTTGGGGAAGTTTATCAGTAATCGTAAGGGTGCTTTGCATAGACATGAAGTCTCCAAAAGAGGTCGGGGGTAGAACAAAGATATGGTTAACGTATCCATTTATACAATAGAAAGAGCTTAAGAATGTTACTGTCTTTTGACCTAAGAACAGAAAAAGGCAAATAAAATCATGGAACAGTCGTAATTCTACTCTCTACAGAGCGTATACTGTATTGCGGATTCGCCTCTCGGATTCAAAAAGATTATACAATATGCTGTAGATGATATTCTGTTGATAGAATGGTTGCAGATGGGAGAAGTTGTGTCAAATCGAACCTTGGTGGCATTAAGTATTGGCGGTCTTTTACTCGGTGGTGGTATTGGATGGTTTGGACACGTTTTTTTGGCAGAGCCTGAAGTGATTACAACCGAGCGAACCATTGAAGACTTAGAACCAGATTTGAGTGAAGAAGACTTGGAGCATTTGTGCGCGGGTACGGTCAAAGTGGAAAAAAAGAGTGTCTTGGATCTGCAGGAACGCGTAGAGGGCCTACAAGGTGCTTTAAAAGAAAAGCAAGAAGAATTAGATCGGATTCAAAAAGGTGCGGAAAACAATGCCGCGTCCAAAGCGGCGGCCAGAAAAAAAAGGCAAGAGATGGAGTCTGAAATCGCAACCATCCGAATACAGTTAGCTGCTGCAGAACAAGAAAGAGATGCTCTTCGTAAAGAATTAAAGCAAACGATTTATAAACTCGACAAGCAGATCAAAGAGACCAAAAAGTACAAAGCGAAGGCAAAGAAGTACAAGCGAGAATCCGTCGAGAACCTTTGGAAGGCCTTTGTTGCCGATGCCAAGGTACAAGGCTGCGATCGCGGTTCCCGAAAACGACACGAAAAGTGTTGGGCTGCCTTTAACGAGGCTCTCAGTACAGATATTCGAGAACGTTTTATGACCTGTGTAAATACTTACCAAGCGGTTCCGGTTCTCAAGAGAGCAAAGATGTTTGAAAAACTTCCATCGTTTGCCACCTGGGTTGGTAAAAAGAATAAACACACCAAACGATGGTATATTCTCTATTGTGATCCCTCTTTGCCGACAGACGTGAGTGCAGACGAGGAGATTGATACGGCAGAACCACTAGAAAAACGAACGACACAAGACTGGTCTTCACTCGATTTGGATTCCGAAGAGTAGATTTATTCCTTTTGGGGAGAGAGCAGAACGCGACGGCGAGAGCTGGTTGATGTCGTGTACTCCTTCTCTGAAATGGGCGTCCAAGATTGATCGAATGATAAAATTTGCTGTGAACTCAATAGCAAAGCCACAAGTCCGTCGGGACGACAAAGACGATAAGCGTCGATTAAGAAATCTGACGGTGGTTTGTATGCACGAGAGATAACACCATCAAAGGATTGGGATAGAGATTCCGTTCTTCCATGGAAGAGCTCTATATTGCTTAATTTGGTCATCGTTATCACTTGTGAAAGAAATACAGCCCGTTTGTGACGACTTTCTACCAACAGTACATGGGCATCCGGATTCAAAGCGGCCAATGCAATACCAGGAAAACCGGCGCCAGATCCAAGATCGACCCAATCACCACGTGCATTTAAATCAGAAACGGCCTGTATACAATCTTCAAAGTGCGGATCCAATGAACCTGGACCAACCAGATCCATGGCTTTTCTCCACTTCTGAAGCAACCGCTTATGGGCTTGGAGTGCGAAATTCATGTATGATTACGTTTCGCAATGTAGATTGCCAATGTATCTATAGCAGCCGGCGTTATTCCAGGCAGTCTTGCGGCTGCACCCAAAGTCGGTGGATTGGCTTTGCTAAGCCGTTCAGCTACTTCGTACGATATCCCAGGAATGTAAAAGTCCAGCGTTCTTGGAATTTTTATCGCTTCGAGTTTGCGTTTGTGTTCTGCTTTTCGTTCTTCTCTGGCTAGGTACCCTGCATATTTAATATCCGTACACAATTGTTCGATCACCTCTTGGGTTGCTGGAGGTGTTTCGACGATCTTCGATAGAATCTCCCAGGAAATTTCAGGTCTTTTCAGTAGATCGGCTGCTGTCGCTTTACTCCGAGGAGGAGCGAGATTCAGCTTTGTAAAAACCGCTTTGATGTCATCTGATGGAGTGAGACTACATCGGGCAGACCAATCCTTTAGCGATCTCAATTGTTGTATTTTTCTTTGGAATCGTTCCCACTCTTCTTCAGAAAGCAGACCCCAGCGGCGACCGATTGCGCACAAACGTCTGTCTGCATTGTCTTCTCGCAAGAGTAGACGATGTTCGGCGCGACTGGAGAACATGCGATATGGTTCTCCGCCTACGCCTTTGCTTACAAGATCATCTATCAGAACCCCAATATAAGCCTGATCTCGACCGAGACGAAAGACTTTCTTTGTGGCTGCCGAAACGCCAGCGACCAATCCTTGTGCAGCAGCTTCTTCATAGCCGGATGTACCGTTGATTTGGCCCGCAAGATATAATCCTCGAATGGATTTGTGTTGCAGATCATGCCCGAGATCCAACGGATTCGCGTAGTCGTATTCGACAGCGTACCCGTATTGGAGAATATTAGCGGATTCCAGCCCTTGGATAGAGTGAACAATGTTTTCTTGTAGGGCCTTTGGTAAGCTCGTGGATAGGCCGTTTACATATATCCGATCAGTGTTCAAACCTTCCGGCTCGAGGAAGAGAAGATGTCGATCCCTTTTGGGGAAACGAACAATTTTATCTTCGATCGAAGGACAATATCGAGGGCCTCTACCTTGAATTTGCCCCGTAAAAAGAGGAGATTGATCCAGACCATTTTGAATTATTTTATGGGTTTCCGGATTGGTGTATGCAATGTGACAGTCGATTTGCTTTAATCCACTCTTCTTGGGAGAAAAAGAGAATTGTCCTTCTGGAACAACGTCTTCTTGTCTTTCGGTGCGTTCCCAATCTATTGTTTTGGCATCCAATCGCGGTGGTGTTCCTGTCTTGAGGCGATCGAGACGTAAACCAAGTCCTAGGAGACTCTTGGCGAGTCGCTTTGCCGCAGATTCACCAACACGACCACCCGATACCTGTTCTGTTCCGCAATGCAATACACCAGACAAAAAGGTTCCGGTTGTGATGATCAATGACTGTGTTGCTATAGATGTTCCATTTGCCAGAAGAAGTCCAGAGACAGATCCATCGGTCATTTGAACTTCTGCAGCTTCTCCTTCCAAAAATGTGATGTTTGGATGAGAGAGAATTTCTTTGGCCATTTCTGTTGGATATACCGTTCTGTCTACTTGAGAGCGACTCGCCTGTACGGCAAGTCCTTTGCGCGTATTCAGACGACGGAACTGTATAGAAGCTTTGTCGGTGATTTTTCCCATAATTCCACCCAAAGCATCGATTTCTCGAACGAGATTTCCCTTTGCAAGTCCTCCAATTGCTGGATTACAAGAAAGGCGTCCGATATGCTTCTTGCTCAGGGAAACGATGAGAACGGTTTTATTCAGTCGAGCACCAGCATAAGCAGCTTCACAGCCTGCATGGCCAGCACCGATAACGATTAGATCAAAGGAAGACATACTACTTCATCGAAAAGGCTGTAGGATTAAAATACAAGAGAACGTATAATTATAGTATTAATTGCTGCAATGCTCGATTTTATTTGTATAGAACCGATTAATACCGTAATTGTTACTTTAACAGTGTTCAGGTTTTCACACTACCCTATTGTGATGATCGAGAATAAAAATGTAGAGCTTTTACGAGTCTAAAAATTTTATCCAAAATCGGTTTGATCGTGTAATCCTACGATTTTGTCTAAATTTTTGAATAAGGCTCCCTACTTGGTTTTATTCCGCAAATAATGTTGTCTGTATTCGTACGAAACACCGATAAAGCACAAAATATGGTGTATGGTAAGCCATATTCTTCCTCGCACACCAAGCTGTGGTCCGATAAGTATAGTGATAGCAATTGCGATTAGCAGCCAAGTGGTTGCAATAATCATCATAAGGTTTAATCTTCTCATGGGATCTCTTCGTGACGAATTTAAGTTGGAGAGAATTAATTATAGACGAAAAAGGGGCGGGACAAAGAATAGATGTCTTTCTTTCTCGACGCTTTTCTAAATATTCTCGTTCTTTTATCTCGAAATCTATCTCTTTGGGTGAAATTCGTTGTCCGAACCGTAACATTAAACCTTCGTCTATACTATACATGGGACAAGTCATTCAGATTTTTATACCCGGACTAGCTCCTACTGAACCACCTCCTCCTTTGCCTGAAATTCTCTTTGAAGACGATGACTTATTGGTTGTCAATAAACCAGCAGGAATGTTGGTGCATCCTGCGGGAGATACATTTGTTTGGGCCTTAATTGGTCTTTTTAAAGATGCTAGACCCAAACACTGTTTGGATTTGGTTCATCGTCTCGACAGAGATACAAGTGGAACCTTGCTTTTGACGAAAAATAAAAAATCAAATTCTATTATGAAAAAACAATTACAGGAAGGAAATATAAATAAGGTGTATCAAGCACTTGTGATCGGAACACCCAATTGGAAGCACTATGACCTACATGCTCCGATTGATATTAGTCCTAATTCTTCGATTAGATTAAGGAGAGCTGTTGTTGAAAATTCGTACCCCTCACACACTACATTCCGTGTTTTACAGTGTTTGGATAATTTGTCTTTGGTCGAATGTGTTCTGCATACAGGACGAACTCATCAGATACGCGTACATCTTGAGCATCTCGGATATCCAATTTTGGGAGATAAGATCTATGGTCAAGACGATAGATATTTTTTGCAGTATTTAAAGAAAGGTTTGAGTCAAGAATTATGCGATCGCTTTCGATTTCCACGACATGCTCTTCATGCCGCTCGCCTTCAAATAAAGCATCCTGACGGCTCTACGAGGGTTTTTGAGTCACCCTTACCTTCTGACATGGAAAATATTATAACAGGAGGAGCCCCCTCGTGGACGCTTACTCCAAAATAAAGATTGGCGTGAACGACCATTCTATGAATAGCGGGCTATTCTGTCCTGAGTGTTGTATCTCGATTTGACCCGTAATTTCGGTGTCTCTTTCTCCTTGCTCTTCAATGTAATTACATACACCGGCAACCAGTGTATATGTTTGGCCTTCTTCGAGTTCTCCTAAATTTTCCGGAGTAGATCCAAATCCTTGCATGCAAAGATGATCAGCATCGAAATCCTGCAAGATTAGTTCAACAGAGCCGGTTCCCGTATTATTTATGTCTATGGTTTGTGGAGAGTAACCTCCATCAGGCATCGCCGGTCTAAAGTCTACTTCCCCCCACTCTATAGAAGATGGAAATGCTTTTAATTCCCCACCACCGCAGGCTAAAAATAAGTATACAAACACTGTTTGGTCTCCTTGTAATTGTTGATAAAACAATATTCTAAGCTGGTTCTGTATAATAATTCGGAACGGAATCGAAGTATATCTTCCCAATAAATATAACGATTTTTATACTGCAGACGAACCCACTCGAGTCGAATTCGATTAAATACATAGGTTGGTTGTGCGAATACTAGAGGTAGAACGGTACTGGTTTGATAACCGTTGATGGTTTTGATTACTCTTGCAATCATAAACGGTGTTTGAGGAAGTCCAAGAACAGCCCCTTTCGGCTTGTAACGTTCTTCTATCGGTAAAAGGGCGGAGAGAGATTGATTTGGATTCACTCTCCACAGCATCGCTGGTGTTTTCGCTTGGATACCCAAAGAGTGAGAGCCTTTTTTTCTACTTTTGAGAGAACCGTACTGCCCTGCTGGCGTGAAATTATGTTCTAAAAGTGAACTGAACGAAAGAATGGCGCCACATAATGTTCTTAACTTATACTGTGGTGCAAATGGTCCTAGGACTCTTTCTTCGGCAAATATACCGATATCGGGCACCCAATCCTCTGCAATAGACGCAAGTTGAGAGTCGCTCAAGACAGATTCACAATCATGAATGATGGAACGATCATGAAAAGGTTGAATCTTGAGGCCGTCTTTGCGAGCTTGCTCGAGGTATCGTTGGTGTTTTTGTGAACAGTCGAGTGCTTCCCAATAATCGCTATTATGCAATGCACCACTCAACTCGTCCCCTGCCCAAGGATCTGTGTTGTTGTGTTGAATAGGCCAAGAAGAGCGCAGATCCGCGGGAGTTCCAAAGGGCGATTTTTTCCAGTAGCTCATGGTTTAAATTTTTCGGTTGCCCTTAGATGAAGATCGTAAATCTTCTGTCGTAAAGATGCGGGTTGAAGCACTTCTACATCTGGTCCAAAACCGAGAATCCAACTGGTTAATTCTGGGGCGATTGCCACGTTCATATTTAAAATCAATTCACCGTTCTCAACCGGCATCATCGTCTGCGAGCTATGCCAGGTTCTCTCTTGAATATACGGTGCAACATAGCGGTTGAAGCGTAGGCTCACTTCCTCTAGATTTCCTCCCATGATACCAAAGGCGTCTTGTACGATTTTCTCTGGATGATAGTCCTTTGGTAACTCGAAATGTTGGTTACGAATACGCTTGAAGCTATGAAAGCGATCTATTGCAAAGGTTTTGATCTTGTGATCTTTTTGATCGAAGGCGAAAATATACAACCCTTGTCGATAGGTTACCAATGTGTAAGGATATAGGATGTATTTGCGCATTGCCGGCGAGTTAATCTTGGTGTAAAAGGCCTCAGCCGGATTTTGATACAGCAAAGAGGTCAATATTTCATCTATGACTTCGCTCATCATACTGTGGTCTTTGGCGTGCTCCGGTACCGCCATGAACTTTCGATCCATATCCGAGGTTATGCGTTTGTTGACATCTCCGGCCAATGTACTCAAACGTTCCAAAGCATCGTCGATGTCTTGGGTGAGGTTGGTGCCCTGTAGAAAGCTAAACAGCGTTCTACCAAAGTGTAGAGATACCCATTCCAACAAGGATATTTGAACGCCATTTCGCTGAAAGTTTGCATCGATCCATAGTCTTCGATCTTTCTCACCATCGTCAGCGGTGGTGCGTTCAACGCGAATCGGAAGATTCATTTCCTTGAGGTCATGAATATAGCGACGCAACGTACGATCGTTTTTGAGATCGAATTTATCCTTGAGCTCAGAAGCGAGCGCTCCTTCTTTTTGTTGGAGTAATTGAATCATGAAAACGAATTTTTGAGATTTATTGAATTGAGAGTAGTCTATGGGCTTCGACATGTGGCTATTGAACCTTTTGGAATTGCGACAGTTGTGTGAGAGAGAGAATATTTGTTTTGTTTTGAAGAAAAATGTGTGTAAATACGTTTTAGATACAAATTGTACTTAATTTTAAGGACAAGTTTTGTCCAATATTAATATTAAAACTGTATTTTTGTTCAGTAAAGAGTTATACTGTATATAAATCTTGTCGGAGCCCTTCCATGTCCATCCTTCCTCTTTATCTCCATCTTTACCTCTTATACTTTTTTATCGGTTTTGTTGTGGTTTCCAACATCTACGCGATAGCCCAGTTACCACTGTCTCTCCGTGACTCTACATCTATATACCAAGCCCTTCATCAAAAGTTGGCGCAGTACTTCCGGAAAGGTCACGCTCATTCTTGGAAATATTCCTTCCTGAAATAGGTTTAAATCCAACCATAATTAATTGCCTGTCTTTCTCTGACTCGCTAGATTGCCCTCTTAAAACAGTAGGGATCTGAAATGAGTAGATATGAAACAGCGAGTGTAGAAGCAAAATGGCAAGCCTATTGGCAAGAAAATCATACTTTTCGAGTTCAAATCGATCGACATAAACCAAAGTACTATGTTTTGTGTATGTTTCCATATCCTTCTGGATCTGGACTCCACGTTGGGCATCCCCTCAGCTACACAGCGGTTGACATTATCGCTCGATATAAAAGAATGAATGGATTCAATGTACTAAATCCAATGGGTTGGGATGCTTTTGGACTGGCGGCAGAGAGAGCGGCTGTACGAGAAGATAGACATCCTGCGGAAATTACGCTTGAAAACATTGCCAATTTTAAGAATCAACTTTTGAAGTTGGGGTTTTCTTTTGATTGGGATCGCGAACTTTCTACGGCTTCTCCGGATTACTATCGTTGGACGCAGTGGATCTTTCTGAAACTGCACGAAAAAGGCCTCGCATATCTCGCAGAAGAGCCTGTAAACTGGTGTCCGGCGCAAGGAACCGTTCTCGCAAACGAAGAGGTTGTAGACGGTAAGTACGTCGAAACAGGAGATCCTGTAGAAAGACGTATGATGAAGCAATGGATGCTTAAGATTACAGCGTATGCTGAACGTCTTCTTTCTGATTTGGACGAGCTGGACTGGCCCGCGGGGGTTCTCGAAATGCAGCGACAGTGGATTGGTAAATCAGAAGGTGCAGAGGTTCGATTTGATATTGCCAATCAAGATCATTCCTTTGTGGTGTACACCACACGTCCGGATACACTTTTTGGAGCGACGTATTGTGTTTTGGCGCCCGAACATCCTTTGATTTCGCAAATCACGACCTCTGATAAAAAGAGCATTGTAGACAACTATGTCTCTCAAGCACAAAATCGCTCGGATTTGGAGAGACAGGCAAACAAAGAAAAAACGGGGGTTTGGACCGGTGCATATGCAATCAATCCGGTGAACGGAAAAGAGATTCCGATTTGGGTGGCTGATTATGTTTTGTTCGGGTATGGAACCGGGGCCATTATGGCGGTACCGGCTCATGATGAAAGAGACCATGCCTTTGCAAAGGCTTTTTCTCTTCCCATTGTTCCGGTTGTTCAATATCCGGAGGGACACGATATTCAGGAGACCGCTTACGCTGGAGACGGGGTCGCAATTAATTCGGATTCGTTCAATGGGTTGCGTGTGGCCGAATTTAAAAAGGCCATTATCGCTTGGCTCGAAGAGCGTGGATTGGGCGAAGGGAAGGTGAATTACAAATTGCGGGATTGGTTGTTTTCTCGTCAACGTTACTGGGGAGAGCCGTTCCCGATTGTTCACAGCGAAGAAGGGGATGTGATTGCGCTGTCTCCGGAAGAGCTTCCGGTTCTGTTGCCGCACATCGAAGAATACAAGCCCACCGATGACGGTGCTCCTCCACTGGCGCGAGCAACCGATTGGCTGAATGCGGAAAGAGACGGACGCCCGGTATTGCGTGAGACCAACACCATGCCCCAGTGGGCTGGCTCTTGCTGGTATTATCTCCGATACATGGATCCGAGTAATGATACGGAGCCCTTCTCACAAGAGGCTGTATCGTACTGGCAGAACGTAGATATGTACATCGGTGGTGCAGAACACGCCGTTTTACATCTTCTGTACGCGCGTTTTTGGCACAAAGTTCTTTATGATTGTGGTTTGGTTCCGACCAAAGAACCATTTCAGAGCTTGTTCAATCAAGGGATGCTCTTGGCGCATTCGTACCGAGATACGCTGGGGAAATATCATCATCCTTCTACGGTTGAGTCCCGCGACAATGCGTTTTACTTGAAGGGTACGGACACCGAACTCTTTTCGCAGGTCGAAAAGATGTCCAAGTCCAAAAAGAACACTGTTGATCCGCTGGAGGTCATCGCAGAGTATGGAGCGGATACCTTACGCATGTATGAAATGTTCATGGGACCTCTTGAACAGGTAAAGCCCTGGCAAAATTCAGGATGTAAAGGTATTCGAAGCTTCTTGATGAAGGTGTGGCGATTATTTTTAGACGAAGATGGAAGTCTTCGACCTTTTTCCGAAAAAAATAAAGCGGTTTATAAAGCTCTTCATGTAGCGATTCAAGAGAGCAACAAAGGAATCGAGCAGATTAAGTTGAATACACCCATTGCGAAAATGATGGAGTTCGTCAACCAGTGCAAGGGAAAAACGCCAGACAAAGATACATCGGAATCGTTCATAAAAATTCTTTCTCCATATGCCCCTCATTTGTGTGAGGAAATTTGGGAACGGTTTGGATATACACGCAGCATTGCGTATGAGAGTTGGCCAACCTTTGATCCCAGTGCCTTGGTCGAAACGAGTATTCAAATGGTAGTTATGATACAAGGAAAATTACGGGCGCGTATCGATGTCCCTGTTGATATTTCCAAAGAGGCCGCCCTGGAATTGGCCAAGCAGCATCCGAGTATCATTCCTCGCCTAGAAGGGAAACAAATCGTAAAAGAGATCTATGTTCCCAAAAAGCTCATTAATTTGGTTGTTCGATAAGTACCCATATGCCCGTACTTCTTCTTTTCCGAGATCATCCTTTGAGCGAGGACGAGATTCAACGCTTACCCCAAGGGTGCTTTCCGGTTTCCGGAGATGCGCAACGCGTGGTCGCACGGGCTGATGTTCGCGGTTCCGTTCCAATGTTGCTGTTTATGGTTGCCAAAATGGTGAAAGCGGTTCCCGATGCCGATTTCGGATACGAGGAAGGTTTTGGTCATGAGGAGGAAAGCGCTGAAGACTCTTCGGATTGGACTTCGGCGAGCGAAGAGGACAGCGAGTCGGATTCTCAGAGAGAAGAAAAGAGCTCTGCGTGGCGAGACCTATTGGAGTTGGGTCAAATCGATGAGGCGGTAGAATCTTTCTTACAAGAGGATGGTAAACTCACCTTAAAAATAACCCAAACGTTTCTCTCTTCTCAGCTGAGCCATAAGATTATTTTTATCTGCAAGGTCGCTTGCTTTCTACAATTTCGGCAGGTTGTTCACGGACTGAAACGCAATCTTCAACATCCGGATCCCAACGTAAAAATTGCCATTTTAAATGCATATGCTTTACTCGCTGACGAATCGGTTTCTCCTTCGATTCACTTGTTTTTAGCCGATGCGAATGAAGACATTCGCATCGCGGCCGTACGTGCTTTTCAAAGTATTCACGATCGAGCAGAGCCTCTGTCTTAAGTACAATTTGTCTTAAATAAAAAAAGCCCCAACGGGGCTCTTTGTAGGGTTGGGACCTTCTAGTCTTTTGTTTTGGGGTGAAAGACGGGAAAATCGTAATCTTCTGGATTGATACCGGAAGCAAAGGAAGAGCTTCGACCGCGAGTTTTGGTCGAGTAGAGATTGCTGTTTACCACCGCACGAGAGCGAATCTCAACGGGTGGAACTTTGCGTATGAACTGCTCTTCAAACCCGGTTGCAATGACCGTGACCCGTGCTTCATCTGCCATTGTCTCATCGACAACCAAACCCCAAATGACGTTGGCGTCCGCATGTGCTTCTTCTTGTATCATTGTCGAGGCTTCGGTTACTTCGTAGAGAAGCAAATCGGAGTTGCCGGTGATATTAACCAGCAGGCTTTTGGCGCCCGAGATGCTGATGTCATCGAGTAGAGGGGAACTGATAGCGCGCTGTGCTGCTTCAATCACGCGACGCTCTCCGGCACCCATACCAACACCCATTAAGGCGACACCTTGGTTTTCCATTACGGTGCGAACGTCTGCAAAGTCCACGTTGATCGTCCCTTGGTTATTGATCAAATCACTGACGCCGCGTACTGCTTGCAACAAGACGCGATCTGCAATCTGAAATCCCTCAGCCATGGTGGTATTTTCCGTGGCGATGGAGAGTAGTCGTTGGTTGGGAATGGTGATAAGGGTATCAACATTTTGTTTTAATTCTTCAATGCCTTCGTCTGCGGAGCGGCGTCGCTTACGACCTTCAAATTGGAAGGGGCGAGTGACGACAGCTACGGTGAGGGCACCAGCTTCTTTCGCTACTTGTGCAAGAACGGGAGCGGCTCCGGTACCCGTTCCACCACCCATACCGGCTGTAATGAAGACCATGTCACAATCAGCGACGAGTTCTGCGAGTCTGTCTCTGTCTTCGAGAGCGGCTTCCCGTCCAATCTCGGGACGAGCACCAGCTCCGAGTCCTTTGGTTAATTGGGTTCCGAGTTGAAAACGGTGGGGGGCGAGAGACCGAGAGAGGTCTTGTGCGTCGGTGTTGACCGCAATAAAGTCTACACCGTCCATTCCACTCATAATCATGTTGTTGATGGCGTTTCCACCGCCACCACCGACTCCGATTACTCTGATTCGTGCGCGTGATGTTTCGTTGTCTAGCATTTTAAAAGGGCTCCTGATCCTGTAATTTTTCTTCATGGTAATCTAATCAATTTAGTGGCATAACGACAGCAACTTTCTCAGCATCCAGCACAATTTGTTTGGGGCTTGAAAGTTCCAGTCCACTTTCAATCATCTGTGTTAAGCGTTCAATCCGGTCTTCTGGGGGATAAAAACCAAAGATTATTTTTGAACCATTGCGTAATATAATGGTAAAACCAGCATTTTTTTGAAAGTAAATTTCACTCACTTTCTGTTTGCTTATATAGGGTGTTTGGGTGCAAATCTGTAAAATATGCAATGATTCGTCAATAATTTTTTTGACGACGTGTGGATGCTTTTTTGCCCAACTGTTCGGTATGCCACTAATTATGGGGTAATCGAGGTCGAGTGGACTGGCGACGCGAAAGGGAATACCGTTCTCATTGACGTACCACATTTTTTCCATTGCGAGGAGTGCGTGGGTCGTCTCTTCTACAATTTCAACGCGCACCGTACTGGGAAAGTCCCATTCTACGTTTGCTTCCTGTATCCACGGATGTTTTTCAAGGCGCCTTTCTGCTTCTTCTTCATCTAAATCTGTAAAGTGAAGACCGTAATGTAGGTCGGATAAATGGTGAACTGCCAACGATGAAAGCCGGTTCTCTCCTTCTACCTCAAGGTTCCAAATACGCATATGCGGACCGTTCCAAAACTTGTAGCATAGCCAAGAGGGCAACAAAAACAAGAGCAAGAACAGCAGCAGTCTAAGCAGACGGCGAAAGAGGAGAAGTCGAGTGGATATTTTGGTAGCGGGAGGCATGGGCGTTGGGAAAAATACTGTCTAAAAAATATTTTAGCTAATTAATCTGGTTATTGACAAGACAAGATTTTTAATATTTGTACATATATATCAAAAAAAATACAGTGACCACAAAATTAGCTAGAAGAAACCGGTTGTAAAGAGCATCGCGCCTGCAACAAGATTTTTTCAACAAGATCGGGGAACGAGATTCCGACTGCTTGTGCTGCCATGGGCGACAAAGAGGTAGCCGTCATACCCGGAGAAGCATTGATCTCCAAAAAGTATGTTTTTCCCTCCGCCGTTACAATGAAGTCCGCCCGCGCGATGCCGGACATTCCCAGTTTTTGATAAGCCTCAACGGCCTGTTTTTGGGCATCTATGCAAATGGATTCGGGTAGGGGAGAGGGGACGATGTAGTCCGTCATTCCTTTGGTGTATTTGGCTGCGAGATCAAAGAATTCAACCTTTGGTCGAATGGATACGACCGGATAGGGAACCCCGTCGAAAACCGCAACCGTAATCTCTTCTCCTTGAATGTATTTTTCAACGAGAAAGGTCTCCGTTTCACTTTCTCGCAGTCCAGAGGCGGCATCCTCTTCGGTATGACAGATCCAAACGCCAATGGATGATCCTCCTGTTGGATCTTTGAGTACACAAGGATAGAAATCCGTTGGAATGGACTCACCGCGTTTCATGACGAAGTCCGGTATGAGGCGAACATCGCTTTGCTTGAGTACCATCTTCGTTGAAATTTTATCCATCGATATCGCACACGCTTGCACGTTCGAACCGGTATATGGAATCCCCATTACTTCTAAGAGACCTTGCACGCAGCCGTCTTCGCCATACAGGCCGTGTAAAGCAATCCATGCAACGTCTATTTTTAAATCGATGAGTTGCCGAGGTAGGTCGGGTGATACGTCAATTTCTTGCACATTCCAACCGTTGGCGGCGAGGGCCTGGGCTACAGCCTTTCCACTTTGAAGCGAAATTTCTCGTTCCGAAGAGAGGCCTCCCATCAACACGGCAACCCGAAGACTATCTTTTTTTTCCAGCATCTTTTTTTTCCTTTCCTAGTATGGG
>JAYYRF010000320.1:0-3067 GCA_036127535.1 Myxococcota bacterium
ACGTTCACCCCTCTGAAAGAGAAGCCGTGAAGAAACGTCGCCCATTGGTTATGTTGATGTAAAGTCGGTGGGGTAAAAAATGACCAAAGAAGAACTGTATGGTTATTGGACAAAGGCGAAGGTCCAAGACGTTTTGAAACGATTGTCATGTAATTCTCGTGGATACTGGCCCAAAACCAAATTGGTAGGTACGTTATGCGCACAGCCCATAGAAAGGGTTTTATCCGTTCTTCGGATGGCAGAGATGCAAGGGTTGTTGAGCAAAGCGGGTGCTTCAGACAGTGGTGATCAAGCGGTTTTGAAGCAGCGTTTAAAGGAGCTTGTGTCAGAGCGAGAACAAGCGTCGTCCAAAACGGCCAGTACTCCGTCTACCAAAAAAGACCCCAAGCCGTTGTCTAAACCGGAACTCTTGGAATTTGTCCTCCTACATTTTGAATGCCATGGTGCTGACTTTGATGCGAAGAGCTCAGCCTTCGTACCGATCCTCTGTCAGCTTGTGTCTATAGAAGCGGACTCTGCTCGCGCGATGTATCACAAAATTGTGTTGCATGTTGAAACGGGTATGTTGGTGGGGTTTGGATATGGTCGATCTGGAGATACACTCGTAATCACCAAGGAACCGTTTGTGGTTCATGAAACCACGCAAAATGTTGTTATGCGTACCTTTAGAGGGAATGACGGAGAGGTTTTTGGTCGTACAGACGAGGAAAAACTTGACGTGTCGATACAGGTCGACGTCAACAATGGCGTGAAGGAACGGGCCTGGATCGAAGAACGGAGAGTGGAGCGCAATCGTCGACTGGAAGAGGCGGCTGAGAGGGAGCGTCAAAGACTCGATCGAGACAAAGAGAAGCCGGCATGGTCTTCTGCTGATTCTATGATTGAAGTGCCGCCGAATACCTTTATCATGGGAGCTTTGGATTGGGACGACGATGCAGATGCTGACGAGAAACCCCGACATGCAGTAACGCTAACACGAGGATTTCGGATGAGCATATATCCGTGTACGCAAGAATTATACGAGGCCGTCATGGGTGTGAATCCCAGTCACTTCAAGGGAGAGAAGCGTCCGGTCGAATGTGTTTCTTGGTGCGATGCCGTTCGTTTTTGCAATCGTTTGAGCGAACTGTACGGTTTAGAACCATGCTATAAGTTACCGAAGCCGTTCGAAAATACCTCCTCTTGGGCAAAGGGGGTTGTTTGGAACCGCGCCGCCAATGGCTATCGGTTACCGACGGAGGCGGAGTGGGAATATTGTGCGCGAGCCGGTCACGATACCTTGT
Organism: Myxococcota bacterium; assembly: GCA_036127535.1. Taxonomy (GTDB): domain Bacteria; phylum Myxococcota_A; class UBA796; order UBA796; family UBA796. The sequence continues at coordinate 1,284 of JAYYRF010000320.1, forward strand.
ACGCGGGCAGCGAGAGCGTAGATGGAGTCGCTTGGTACAGTGGAAATAGTCAAGGAGAGTCGCATCCGGTTGGTCAAAAGAAAGCGAATGCCTTCGGTCTGTACGACATGAGTGGTAATGTTTGGGAGTGGGTCTACGATAGCGGAAAAGGATACGCTGGTACGGAGACAGATCCGGTGTACATCGACCCGTCCGGTGTTGAGCGCATTGTTCGCGGGGGCGGATGGAACTATGGTGATCGATTTGTTCGCGTCTCTGTACGGTGTGGGGATGACGTGGCCAGTCGTGACGACAGCTTGGGGTTTCGATTGGTTCAAATGATCTAAGAGACAACATCTATCGGTGGTCTGACCCTGCCAAACCATTACGGGATAAGTCCCTTACTCGACAAACACCTGAATGCGGTGCAGTGCTTCATATCCATCGAGTTCTGAATCGGCGGCGGGTCCATCTTCTTGTACCGTCCCGTCCGGTGCCGTCGCACGAACCATGAGAGTATACATACCTACAAAGGCCGGAACCCAGCGATAACGCCACAGCGTCCAAACATTGGGCCCTCCCGCATAGGTAATTTCGCATTCGTTCCACGTTTCCCCTTCATCGTCTGAAATTTCGACTTTGGCAATGCCTTCTGAACCAAAGAAGGCTGAACCGATCAGATCGGCTCCGCCTTGCGACACTTTGTCTCCGCGCGTGGGTGCGTGTATCCAAGAATGGAGCAGATAATGAGCGCTGTTCGACCAACCTCGGCTCTCCCAAAAGCCGAGTTCGGGTTCTTCTGTGAGTTCGATACGTTCTATCCATTTGGGGTTTTTCATTCCAAAGCGACCGGGCACGAGCATACGTACCGGTTTGCCGTGCGGGACGGTTAGGGGTTCTCCGTTGAGCGTCCATACCAGCGCCATGCCATCATCGATAACGCTGGCCGGTAAAGATGTGCTGTAGCCCTCACCGCAGTACATGTTGATATGAGACTGCGAATGACTGGCTTCAAAATGGTTCAGTAAATCCTGAAAGCGAACCCCTCGCCATGTTCCATTGGAAATGGCGTAAAAACTGGCGTTTGAAATACATTCCAGCGTGTGTTCGATCTCTTCCGAAGCGAGACTCTGCAAATCCCCCAGCGTCAAAATCAAATCGTCGCCGTCGAGTCCGGTAATGTGGAGGCTCCAATTGTCAATCCATTCCTCGTCGGGTGGGGGAGCATAGGAGGTGATGTAAAATGTATCGGCGGGTGTGATGGGCTCGATCGGTTCGCGTGTGTCGGGTGGCTGATTCTTATCGGTGGATTTCGCACATCCTGCAATGCTGACGGCGGTGACATTTTGAATGAAAGATCTTCGACTGATTTTAGGCATTGCATTTCCAATATAAGATTTTCTAGTATGTACCCTAATTTACGGTGAGAGCAAAGATCATAGATCGAAACAATTGGAAAAGGGGGATCGTATCCGTCGCATTGGCCATCGTACATCTGAAATTGTGCGGATATGTTAATCTTTTGGGTACACGAATAGGAGAAGAGAATGAAGTGGGTTGCGGGAGGTTGTCACTGCGGGCATGTACGTTGGCAAGTACGAATCCCCGATTCGATTGAAGTAGAGGACTGTAATTGTTCGATCTGTAAGAAAAGCGGCTATTTGCATCTCATCGTTCCCCAATCCCGATTTCGGTTGTTGTCACCAGAGGAGGCCTGTACGACTTACACTTTCAATACCGGAGTGGCGCAACATATTTTTTGTCGAACCTGCGGTATTAAATCCTACTATATTCCCCGATCGAAC
>JAYYRF010000321.1:0-3375 GCA_036127535.1 Myxococcota bacterium
TTTCATCAATTCTTTTTGTTTTTGTGCCGCTTTCTCTCGGGCTTCTTTGAGTCGCTTTCGACGCTCCTCCGATTCGACACGTTCCGCTTCCATATAGAAAGCGCGACGCAGTTCACGACTTGCACTGAGCAATTTTCCATATTGACGCCCCAAAAAACGCAGCATGGTGGGTAGGCGTTCTGGTCCTACGACGACGAGTGCTACGAACATGAGCACAAGAATTTCACTAAATCCCAAATTGAGCATACGATGACCCTTATCAAGCTTTTAACCGATACACCGTAGAAACGAGAATTGATATTTGAAAGACGACATAAAAACTGCTTATTGTTATGTGATGTGATAGTTTATAGCTTATTATTTGAGGTGTGAATAATATGTGTCGTCTGTTTGCATTTCGATCGAACGTTCCGAGCCAAGCTCACCATGCGTTGGTTACAGCAGAGAACGCCGTAGCATTCCAGGCGGAGTATCATTCGGACGGGTGGGGCATCGGATATTACTTGGACGGTGAACCCTATTTGTTTCGCGCTTCGAAAGGGGCGGCAGAAGATCACCGTTTTCAAATGCTTTCGGAAAGCTTAAGATCGCATACCTTCTTGGTGCATGTGCGAAAAGCCACCGTGGGAGATATCGACTCTTTGAATTCTCATCCGTTTCGCTATGGAGCGTGGATGTTTGCCCACAACGGCACCATTTTTGAGTTTTCTCGATTGGAAGATCGGATTATGAAAGAGATTCTTCCCGTTTTTCGACCGTTGATTTTTGGTTCTACCGACTCAGAGAGGTACTTTTATTTCCTTTTATCCCATATGGTTCGTGCAGGCTGCGATCAGCAAGGTCGTTCCGAGATCAATGTTGCCGTTGCGGTTGAGGCACAAAGAGAAGCCTTGTCTAAAATTTTCCAATGGTCGAAAGAAGAGGGGATTGAAGCACCCAAAGCGAACTATATATTGACCAATGGCTCGGTGATGTTCGCACGCCGTGCTGGTTTGGAGCTCTACTTGGCGACGCAGAAGAAAATGTGTAAAGAAGTCCTCGTTTGTAAAGAGGAAGATAAATTCTGTTTAAACGTTCAATTTCCTTCGGTTATGTCTGCGACAAAGGCTCCCAGGCCGTGTAAGCACATCATCTTTGCAAGTGAGCCCACCGGCAATGAAAACATTTGGGAAGAAATCCCCGATGGTGCATTGGTGAGCATCGACTCCCAATTGATGATGCGTCTCCACGATCCGCCGAGTCCCTTTTGGGTCACATGGCCGTCTTGTGTAACCAAACACCCGCGCCGCCAAAATGTAATATCATGTAGTTAGTGTATCGTGGATTCTTTCTCTTTTCGCAATGGTGTTCCACAGTTGGGTCACGTTCATCACGGGTACGCGGTTTTTACGACCCTTCGCGTGGCACAGGGAAGAGCTCTTTTTTGGACGTTGCATCGTGAAAGACTCTTGCAGTCGTCGTCTTACATGAAGATTTCGTTGGACATGACTCGAATTGAGGAGGACGTTGCGGTTGCGGCAAGACGCTTGAGAACGGGTGCGATCCGCGTTTTGGTCGCTACGGAAGAGTGGTGGTTACACGCTTGGAAACCGAATATAGATGAAGCACAGCCTTTGACTGTCTGTTGGCTAGAGTGGGAGCCCTCTTCGTGGCTTCCGGCTTGGGTGAAGCACAGCAATCGCGCAGAGTGGCGGATGGCCAAACAGCAAAAAGGCGTGGATGAGATTTTGCTGTATGACCGACAAAAGTTTGTTTTAGAGGCTTCCAGGGGAAATCTGTTTTTGGCTCGGGGAGACGCTTTGTATACGCCGAAGGCCAACGGACGAATTTTAGACGGTGTGGGTCGTCGCAGTATAATTGAATTGGCAAAGGACGTGGGGGTTCCCATATACGAGGTGAACCTTCCCCCGGAAGAGGGATCTTGGTGGCTCGTATCGGCGTTGCGAAATTTTCAGCGCCTCTCTGTATCTCCGGTGGCGGTGCCAAGGTCTGTCGAGGTTCTACAGCGCACCTTTGCGGAGCGGTATCTGTAACGGCTACCTATTGGGGAAACCATGAATCGGGTCTTTTATACACCCAAATCCTCTGCTCTTCCGCGTCGAGGAAGGAGGCGTTTTGCACGAAACCCTTTTCCAGTAGGATTTGGCTGATATCTCTTCTGGAAGGACTGGGAGCCAAAAAGACCCACCCCGATTTGGAGAGATGCTTTTTGTCTGGCAGGGAGTGGAAGCGGGGACAGATGGACGGAGAGCGAATTTGAAGCTCATCGGTTTCCAATCCTCCATAGGCCGATACGATATAGGTACAAGAAGGCGTGAACTGAAGTGTTTTATGTACATTTTGAGCCCAGCGGTTCCTGCGAGGATGAATGTTGAGGCCTCCATCATAGGTCTGAAAGTCTTGCGTACGCATTGCATATATCCACGGTCTACGTCCCATGATGGATGCAGCAGATCCGTTGGGATTGGATTGGGCCTGGTATGGAAAGATATTCATAAACAAGAAGTAGATACCGGTGGATACGCGCAACCACGACGGAAGGGCATATAAGCCCATTGCGACATACACCGCCAAGTAGGGCCATATGATGAAGATATAGTAGTGATTCTTTTTGGGGATCAGAGACAAAATGACCAATATGATGAGACCACTTGCCATCCAAGCTCGATGACGGCGGTGTCGAAGTGTAAAAAGAGTGGGTATGAGAAGCCACCAATAGAGCCATGAGTTCCAAGGACCAAGACCACGATCGTGCAGGTAGAGTACATAGGTCCAAAAATAAAAAGATGAATGTTCAGAGGGTCGGTTGCCGATCTCTTGAAGATAATATTGAATTTTGTCGGTTGATGCATGGGGAAGCTGGGCAATACACAGCGCACCGACAGCGATAAGAGGGAATAGAAGCGATAAACGACCTTTGTTCTTTTGGATTGCCCAAAAAGATAGAGTCGTACAGCCAAAGAAGAACAGCAAGAGTAGATTATCGGTGGCTCGAGGACTCCAAAAGGCGAAGATGGGTAGCATACAGAGGAGATATACAAATGTAATGCGGTTTTGCTTTCGACTGTGAATATAGAGTAGTCCGCCCATTAAAAGCATGCTGGACGCATAAACGTCCCATCTCCGGATAGCATAGGCAAAGAATGGATAAGAGAAAAGGGAGATCGTTGCGATGGCCGCGGAGAATGCTCCGAAGGGACGACGTAGGGCATAAAAAAGAAGTGTTATCCCCGCAAAGGCACACAGCTGTAGTGGAAGAAGCTCGAGGTCCGATACGATAGATTGGGCACCCAAGTAGCCAAACACAGATGTTCGTATGCTCCAAAGTGGTGTCTCTAAATAGTCAAACGTAGACCCCAGTGCAGAGCAGCAGAC
>JAYYRF010000322.1:0-9457 GCA_036127535.1 Myxococcota bacterium
GGTTGGGCGGAAATTCAATTACAGACATTTCGGCGTTGAAAAACAACACGCAACTGCGAAAATTACATTTGGCCATCAACCAAGTAGAAGACATCACGGCCTTGTCATCTTTGAACCATTTATCTTCTCTGTATTTGGCGAAAAATAAGGTCAAAGATATTCGCCCCTTGCTCTCGTTGTCGGGTCTGCATGTATTAAACAGCGGAATGGATTTTGACGAGGCACCGCTGGAGGTACAACGCTGGTTTTTGAACGGCAATCCCATCGATCCGCAGTTCTGCCCGAAAGGAGATTCAACGGCAGCTGTATTGTTGTTCTGCTCACAGTACCAGTAGGCCATCGATGTCGCGTAAATCCAAATGGATACGATGGTTTGTACGACCGATGCTGTCTTTACTCATCCTCGAAGTGGGCTTGTCCTTTGTACCGATGCCTGACTGGTGGGAAGCAGGCATTTTCATCGAGTATCTGTATTCAACACGCATTCAAAAGCGACTGCTTCAAAGTCACGAGCACAATCGGCTTGGGTATCGCGATTCAGAATGGACGGTCGGAGGAAAAAAAGTCGCATTTTTTGGCGACTCCAGAACTTATGGGCTGTTTGTTCACCAGTCGCAAACCTACGCCGAACAAATTGAAATCATGAGTAACTGGGAAGGAATGAATGTTGGGCTTCCGGGTGCCACGACGTTCGAAGCCCTAGACTCTTTGGTTCCAGATGCACTCCCGTATCAACCGCAGGCATCCGTCGTCTGTTTGGATCTGAATAGCAGCTTATTGAGTTATGTCACAAGGGACAAAAGCGGTGGTCGAAATGCGTTCACACGCAATCTTTTGCGTTCCTCTTCGATATGGATGTTTGCAGAAGGAGGCTGGCACAGTCTATACTCGGATCGGGTTCCGGTGATACCCTTAGATAAATACAAACGGCAATTACATCAAATCTTCAACATACTGGAGGAGAATGATGTGCGGAAGAACATACTGCTGGTTGGCTATACCCCGCTCGAGGACTATCCCAACTTGTACACCCAACAAGAATACGACCGCTATCGAGAAGCCTCGCGGACGGTAGCACGTGCACGCTCCGTACCCATTATTGAATTCACCAAGGAACTGGGCGATCTCTCCTTGAATGAGGCTTACATCGGCGAGCATCAAATCCACCTCACGGAAACGGGTCATCAACGTATTGCAAGTGCTGTTCTAAGGATATTGAATGAAGACTAGGTGGTATATCGCGCTGGTGCTGCTGGCACTTGGATCCGCCGAGTGTATATTTCGGAACGCAGAGACCTCCTCTTCCGGGGATACACTGTTTAATTACTTCTTCTACGATGAAAAACTACGACGCCGAGGACTCATCCAAGACGGGGGAGTCTTTCACGCCAATTATCAAATGCGCGTCAATCAAAGAGGTTTTCGCGACGCAAAATCTTGGCCACCAACCCCTGACAAAAGCCGTCGTCGAATTGTTGTGGGAGCGGCCGGTCATGGTTACGGAGAAAACCTTAGTGACGAAGAGATCTATGTCCGCCGTCTCGAGAAGTCCCTGAATCAAGTCGCGAGCATACCCATCGATGTCTTCAATCTTTCGGTTCAGGGTTCGACGATTCTCTTTTTTGAACGGGCACTTTTGGACGAAGTTCTCCAAAGCAAACCCGATGCGGTGATTTTATCCTACGGTGGATTCAATGAAGCCTTGCAAACCTCCCTGCCCGAAGCCAGCGTTCTCTTTCCACACAATCCTCTATACAACCTCGTGATGAGCAGTGCGACGGTTCGGGCAAGTCGCCAATGGATCGGATCGTTTCGAGGAAGACGACATCGCGTTACCCCAAAGGAGATGATCGCGAGCTACACGCGGATTCACAACGAACTGCAAAAGACCGATATCGATCTGTTCATTTTACAGCAACTGGTTGTTTTTCCGGACATAGAAGGCCTTTGGAAATTGTCCGACATGGACTATTATCGGCAAGGACTCTTGGAATTCTCTCGCGAAAAAGACATTCCGCTGATCGATCCTCTGCCTCATTGTACCGTTCTGGAAAGCTGTTTTGAGCGAATGGAGTGGTATTCTGCAGCCGGTCATGAGGCCGTTCTGCAGTCCTTTCGTCCTCACTTTGAACGGTTATCCGGAGGCGGATAAAAAACCAAACGTTATCCTTCGCGAGGCGTTTGCCTACATATCGGCTCGAACGCGCAATTTGCCTTGAACCGGAGTATCTAAATCTTGGACGGTGCCGTCAGACCAGTGTACTTGTATCTTGACCAATGTCGCTTGATCGGGCACGCCGAAGAAAGCGCTCGGCTCCGACTGCACCGCTCCATTAACCGAGCGTACTTCTCGGGTAACTACATGGGTACCGTTTTCCGGAGAGGAGAATTCAGCAACGACGCGGGCGCCAAGAGGAGAACGCGTACCGTCGAACAGAACTTCAATTGAGTCTCGCTTCGACTGGTTTTCCAAGAGAATCACCGGATCGTAGTCGTAGCCGATGGCGGGATCCGTGTTGCGCAAAACCAAGTCTTGGGTACCGTTGTTGTCGATATCTACCGGAGCGACGATGTATCCATCTTCAACGCAATCGGCTCCCTCGAGATAACCAACTTCCGTGAACGTCCCGTCACCGTTGTTTCGATACAGGCGATTTCGTTGTTTTCCACCCAAGGAAAACGAGTATCCGTCGGCATCGTTTTTGTGGCGACGCAAAAGCCGGAGAATGGGATTGGCGCGCTCTTCTTCTCGCACGGTCGCGAAATTGCTACCGCCGTGTACATCGTTATCAAAATCGAGTTTGAGGGTCTGCATGTCTTCCAATCCCGCTGGCTGGCGGGACGAGAACTCTGCATCTGCGATAATGTTGGTGTGTAACGGATCTGCGTGCGCGGCAAGTTCCGCACGGAAAAAGACGCTGTCGAGTTGTTCGTCACCGTTCGTCCAAAGACCGTTGGGCAAATAGTAATCCAAAAGTCCGTCGTGGTTGTAATCGATCCACTCGCCCGCCGAAGCGGCTTCACCACTCCACGCGAGTTCCGACTTTTCTGTAACGTCTTCGAAGGTGCCATCGCCTTGGTTTTGGTAGAGCAGCAGTCCGCTATAGCTCTCTTGCAAATCGGCGAAGTTTTTCTTGTAGCGATCATCGGCAAAGGACATTCGTTGAGCCATATTGAACAAGCGCTCTCCGGCCGTCAAAGTGACGTTGCTGGCAATGATATCGATGTGACCATCGTTGTTAAAGTCACCGGTGGTCATCCCCATACTCATACCGGACATTTTGAGTCCCATGGATTCGGATGTTTCCGTGTAGCGGCCGTCTTCACCACGTTGGTAGATGGGGTTGATTCGTCCACTGTCATCGACGACGATGAGTTCAGGCCGTCCATCCCCGTCCAAATCCGAGGCCAAAGAGGCATGGGCGTATACCCCATTGTCGTTGACGAGACCAAACTCGGTGTCCAACTCTTCAAAAGTCCAATCCCCTTTGTTGTACCACATGCCCTGTGAAAACAAATCGTCTGGGCGAGTGCGGTTGTAAATGCCGCTGGTAAAATCGCGAAGTCCGGGAAAGCCGATGTATATGTCGGTGTGTCCATCCCCGTTGAAATCGGACAGCGTTAGCGGCATCGCTCTGTCGTAACGACGCTCTCTCGGGAGAAGATTGCGATGCTGCTTGAACCGGGCTTCTCCTTTCTCTCCGATATTTTCATAAGCAATAAAGTCACCCAGCATATCCTGTCCTTGCTCGACAAAACGCAAGAATACGATGTCTTTATCGCCATCGTTGTCCAAGTCATCGACGGCGGCGGACTTTACGGAGCCCTCTTCCAAAATACCGTACTCTTTGGTCACATCGACGAAGGATTCACCGGTATTTTTGAGGATTTGAACGGGTCCGTAGTGACCAACAATCATATCTTTCAACGAATCGCCGTCTAAATCGACAACGGCCAGTGCATACCCACCTCGGCGAATTGCCTCTTTGCGATCCGTTACGGGTAAAGCATCGAGTTTCCACTTGTTCGTCGCATTGACAAAAATCGGATCGCGCGTCGATAACAAGCGCTCCGACTCCACGGACTCTACAAGTATCAAAGACCAACTCTCTTTCGTTTCACTCTCGGCAAAAACCATGCGCAACGTTGCTTTGTCATTGAGGCGCGTAAAGGGACTGGCTCCGTCCAACACCGCCCTGAAGTCCAAGCGAACCGAGAGTTCTAACTGCCTTTGTTCACCATCATTTTTCCATGCGGCATCAAAGATATCCAATTGAAAGACGTCTATGCTCGAGAATTCTTGCAAAAAATCTCCGAATGCCGTTGCATCCTCGATACGACTATTAATCCGAAGATCGCCTTTGAAGATTTCCTCACTGATATCTCGTACCGCATCGGTGCTTTGCGGCACCGATGTCCAATGCAAGTGATCGAGCGCGACCTTTTCGCGGAAAAAGCGAGCGACCTGATCCGGCGTTGGTCGGGTTGCTGACTCGACAAACTGCTCCAACGGTAAGAAAAATGTCTCTTCAAGAGATAAGACGGTTTCCTCGAGCGGATTCAGAGCGGCGTATACCTTCTCTGAAGAGATGATTTCGTTCATCGAAAGAATGTATTCTTTCGCCCACTCTTGCTCTGTAGAATCCACGGGATTCTGCTGTGCGTTTTTTTGTCCCTCTTGCGGTTCCAAAGGTGTTTCACTGGAACAACCGAATACCAAAAATGGTAGTAAATAACGAGCCATTATTGCCCCCAAAATAATTTTTGTATCACAAATACAATTATCATACATCTGGGCCGGTGGCATAATTTAATCTGACGAGGAGCAAGGCAAAGCATCGTCGATGCGTTCGCGATCAATTCCGTCTCTCACAGGAAAACCACGGTTTTTTGCGGACCCTCGTCCGGCGCGCCCTTGAGAGATTTGGTACAAAAAATACGTTATGATGAAAGTGATGCCTTTCGTCTCTTTACCGGGTGAGCAATGAGTTCTGAACCGCGGACACGCTTGCGAAAATTTCTGTTCACTGCCGTTCTGCTATTGGTATTTCTTACCTCTCTGCTCCTCGGTGAACTGTATACCCGAAGTCGATCCGTCAGCACCGACTTTGCGAAGTTTTTATTCTTCACAGAATTCAAAATAGATCGCTGGGAGTACCTGTCCCAAAATTCAACCATTCACCAGCTCGATGTGGTGATGGAGAGCTTTCCCAACATACAGTACACCGAACAACCAGAAGCCAATCGTCCTCCCTTCGATCAAATTCCGCATCCGTTCGAGGTAAAACACAATCGTTTTGGATTCCGTGATCAAGACTTCGTTCTCGACCGAAACAAGCGTCAGATCATGGTCTTAGGTGACTCCATCGCCTTTGGTAAGGGAGTTACCGTCGAGGAGCGCTTTACAACGCTGCTCGCTGAGCGCTTGGAAAACGTTCAAGTATTCAATTTGGGTTTACAAGGATGTACAGCTGAATGTATGTCTCGGCTTTGGAAGCAGTATGCGACCTATTTGGAACCGGATCTTCTTCTAATCCAAGCCAGCGGAAATGATCTCGATCAAATTCTTTGGAAAGAGTCAGCCGAAAATAGATTGCCCGGTTTTCGCCTGCGTGCCCTGCGCATTGTCCAACACAGTCGGCTTGCACAATGGGTCTTATTCCTCCGCGGAACCGATCGAATCTCTCAACAGATGCGCGTTGCAAAGCAGACCGTCGTCGATAGCAAAGGCTCCTTTGTCACCGCGATGTATGAATCCGCCAATCGAAGAAACGTTCCCATATGGATCATCAATCTGCCTTATGCATATGACTATCATTACGGGGAACATATGACCGAATTATGCACGCAAAACGCGTGTCGACCGGAAATAAAAGTCGAGTTTGGACGCTCGGAAGCAGATTTGAACTGCTCGACCGGTCTATCCGAAGCTACCGAGGACTTTGTCTCCAAAACGGCACAACAAATGCCGCTCACCGAAGAACAGCTGAGCAGGGTGTTTCCCTACCGGCGCTGTTTTCACGACGTCGTACACCTGACGAAACACGGACATGCCGTTGTTTCTGAGCAGGTTTACTCCGCGATCAAAGACTCTGTATCGGATTAATGCCGCGAGCCGCCGACGGCCGCTGCGCCCTTCCGACTATTCCGCACTCGCTTGGAGGGTCGCGCTGAACTGGGTTTCAATCGAGCATGGGAACTCCGTTCCCATGTCCGTGGCTACAACATCACAATCGCCGCCGACACAGATCAATTTGGTGACCAACAAACCGTTCATCGCAGATACTCCGTTGAAGGAACCGCTGAGGTTTATGGTGTACGACAAGGTCGCATCCAAACTCGCTGGCGCATCCGGCTCCAAATCCGAAATATGCAATTCAAGGAAGTTCAGTTCTGGACAACTGAAACTCGAATCTTGTTCCAAAGAACACTCCAATTGTGGAACTTCTCCATCTTCCTCTTCGCTGATAATCTCAACTTCCACACTGCTTTCTGTTACCAAGTTGACCGCGATTTCTACGGGTCGAACGACGCCTTCCTCAACACCACATGCATCGGTTTGTTGTGGTTCTTCGTCGATCCACAACCCGACCAAACCGTTATCTCCCTCTTCTACAGGACCTTCCGTATCGGTGTTGGTATCGGTGTTGGTATCGGTCTCCGTTTCGGTTTCCGTCTCGGTCTCCGTTTCGGTTTCCGTCTCGGTCTCGGCAGATCCGGTATCTGTCTCCGCAGCCGCCGTATCATCTGATTTATCCGCGTCTCCACAGGCCACAAAGGAGAGCAAAGGTAAAGCAAAGAATAAATATTTCATGATTAACTCCTATTTTTGTTCCTTTTCGCAAGGTGCTTTTTTATCTATCATAACACTATTCTCAAACCGTTCGCGTAGCAATCAGAATCGATCGCATTGAGACTCTCGATTCTTCTTCTCTCCGTGAACTTTGACTCAAATGATGCATTCGACGGTTTTGAGCTTTTCATTTTTAAGATACAATAGCGATGCTACAACAACGTCTTATCGGCGACCAAAGAAAACGTTCCCACCCTCTTGTTTTCAAATGGAACCTCGTGAAAATATAGACATTCAATCTCGACACGATCATGTACTCTCTCTTCTTTCTTCTCACCGCCTGTGACGTATTTCTCGATAAAAGTCCAACGGAGAACATGGTTGCTTTGTCGTTTGACGACGGTCGCTCATTTTGGATCGATCGATATGAGTTTCCCAATCGAGAAGGAGATCTGCCAAAGGCATCCACAACCTTTGAAGAAGCCAAGCAGTCGTGCGCGGAACAAGGCAAGAGGCTGTGCACAGCCGCCGAGTGGAGGCGGGCTTGCCTCGGCCCCACGGGAACCAACCGATTTGGCTATGGTCTTCTGTATCAAGAGGGGCTATGCCACCTCAGCACCGCTCTTCCCAGCGGCCACTCCAGTATGATGGAACCGGATAAACAGCTACAAATGAGTGGCCAAAAAAAACGATGCCAGACCCCAGAAGGCGTCTTTGATCTCATCGGGAATGCAGAAGAGTGGGTTCTCGACGATTGGCACGGTATACCAGCGGCTTTGGAAGGAGGCGCGTGGTACACCTATCACCAATATGCAGACTGCTCTGGTCGATATTCTCGGCAGCCCGATTACCACATCACTATCGATCGAAAGATACTGTCCGCTGGGTTTCGCTGCTGCTGGAGTCAAACGCCACCACGAGACGAGGACATTCGATCCGATGCACAAGCACGTCTGCAAAGCGTGTCCTCTTCCCCCTCTTCCGTAACCTACGACCCTGAGAACGAAGTCCCAATCGGAGAGGATACCTTTATCGATCGATACGAATACCCAAACCGTCTCGGCGAACGCCCCCTGACGGCGATCGACTGGCGCACCGCTTCTGCGCTGTGTCAAAAATCGAACAAGAGACTGTGCGAAAGTTATGAATGGGAAGCCGCCTGCAGCACGGGTTCTCTCTATCCCTATGGGGACCGTTACGACCCTGCGAGCTGTGCAATTATGAACAAAAGACTCTCCAAGTCTGGACATTTCACCGCTTGCCGGTCACCGAACGGGGCTATGGACATGGTTGGCAATGCTTGGGAATGGACGAATACCCCTATGGAAGCGGCCGCCTTACAAAACGGCTCTTCGATAACCCGTCGCGAGATTCGAGGAGGCTCTTGGTTTGCCGAACAACGGAAAGGTTCGTGCACCGCCAGCGACGGTTATCCCGCTGCGCGCGAAGATCAGGCCTTTCCCGATGTTGGCTTTCGCTGCTGCAGAGGCTCTCTCTATCAACGCCCGCGCAAAGAGAAGCCGACCGGAACATGCCCGGATCAAATGGTTCCCGGAGAGAACTACTGCATCGATATATACGAGTACCCAAATCAAAAAGGCGTAACCCCCAAAACCCATATCACGCTGGAACAGGCCATTTCCATCTGTAAAAGCCAAGACAAGAGACTATGCACAGAATCCGAGTGGGAACAAGCGTGCATGGGAATCCAACAAAGCAAATGGCCATATGGAGACCAATACCGTTCGGGCCTTTGTGCGGATTCAGGCGACCGATCCCAAGAGGTTGTAGAAGGCGCTCAACCTTCGGGTTCGAAAGAACGGTGCACCAATGAAATCGGCACATATGACATGAGCGGTAACCTGTGGGAATGGGTAGCCGATGATATCGACAGTAGCCAAGGGGTTCTCAAAGGAGGGGGCCACAATTTCAGCGCGGGACTCGGTCAATGCAAGTCCAAAGCGACCGCGGAATCAGACTACCAAGCGAGAGAAGTCGGGGTTCGATGCTGTACAGCATCGAAGTAGCATCATGGGCTGTGCCGAGACCAGCGACAGAATCCCAAACCGATCGACTATTTTCGAATCGATTCACAGACCGCTTTGGCTAAAAAGGCGTGTCCTTTCGCACTTGGATGAATCGGATCGACAAACCAGTCGATTCTGGTGGCCACTGGCTCTTGCTCCAGCAATTCATCCCCTTCTATGAAAGGAATATCACGATCCCTCCCCCACTCTCGGACCGGATCAACATATGATGCGATCACGGCGTCCGATGGCACCGGAAAAAGGCGGTTCGTCGGGAGCCGAACCATTATCAACCGACTTTGATATCTGTCTACCACTCCCGCAATTCGTTGTATATTCTCGAGATGCTGTACCGCAGTCACCCGGCGTTTGGTTGTTCCTCGTCCCGGGCGCAAAATGCTATCGGGATCGAGTTCAATGGGGTTTGCATTGATTCTACGGCGGGCGCGTGCATTGAACCAACGGATCACAAAGCTATGGCGCAACACGGATTCATCCATCATCCGACGCACGTTAAAAACGTATTGCGCCCGCCGAATCCGTTCCGCATCCGTAGTGGACGTACGCATCCAATCTGACCACGGAACGACCAAAACCACCCACTTTGGCCTAAACAGCTCCATCCTCATCGGGAGTT
>JAYYRF010000323.1:0-5182 GCA_036127535.1 Myxococcota bacterium
ATAAGCTCAAAGACTCAACCTTCTCCGATGGAGAGTCCACCATTCGTTCAAAGTGTATGCGCGGTCTCTACAGACTGGCGCAGTCTCGCTCGGAAGCCGAAGTCATCGCCTTTCTCAAGGATTGCCAAGATTCGGTGTTCAACGATGTTCGGGTTCTCAGTGTGGTTCGATTGCAAGAGCGCATTCAAGAGGCCTTGGCGGCTACTCCGCAATGGAGCAGCGATGTGATGAGTGCGGAAGATTGGCAGGCGCGCTTGGCGGTAGACTCTTCTTTGGATCCTTCGATTTCATTGGTTGGCACCCCCCAGATGCTCGCCGAAGAACTCACCTTGATCAATCGCATCTTCTTTTGGCATGGACATGAATCGGTTCATGAAGCGATCAAGATCTACCGCGCGCACAATTTAATGAAGGGTGACGCCATTGAAACCCAGCGGTTTTTACTGCAAATCCCCAACGCAACGATCTTTGAAACCATCTCCAAAGACGTTTGCAACAACATACAAGACGCGATGATCAAAGGCCAAGGGGAGCCATGGTTTTGGAACCTAACCGAAGAGCTCTTGAATCTTTACAATGCCGATTGGTCGATGCGCTTTTACAAAAAGGCCAGCGCGGTCTTTGCGAAGCCCAAGTCCGAAGAAGAGATCGCTTTGGTCTCGGAGGGGAAACCACTTCCTCCCAACATCCGCTTCGTAAAACAAGCGCTTCTGTCGAGGCACGGCGATATACAATACGCGTCCCTCAACTCGATTCTTCGTCACTTCGATGCACCGTGGCTCATTCCGATTATGCTCGAGTTCCTGCTCAACGACGTACCGAGACTGCGAAAGCTTCCCTTGGGACGTGCTGGAATCGAAATTTTTGAAAAGAACCAAGCGCTTACGAAAGCCTGCCACACCCTTCTCCAGCACACCGAGGTAGAAATGGTGAAAGAAGGGCTGCAAATCATGCGCAGTCACCCGAAGATCATCGATGTGGACTTGATCGATAGGCTACTCGATTTGATGGCGGCCGTACACGATCCGAACAAGCCGTCGATCGATAAGACGTTCGTTCGTGAAGAATTGATCGATCCCAAACTCTTTCGGGCGATTCCACAGCCCGATATGTTTGGACAAAACCAAGAGAAGCCCTACTTTGAAGGCTTAAAAGATCTGTTCTTGTATCAAACGCGCAGCGATGTCCAAGACGAGATCGATGCGTACCAAGAGCGACGCGCGGCATTGCAAAGCCTGATAGAAGAATTCGAGAAACCGGAAAGCGAAGAGCAAGAAGAGACCTTGCGGCAAGCGCGCGCAGACTACGAAGCACTCGAAGCTGAGGGGGAACCCGCACCCTACCAAGACAGTGCCTTTCTCGACGTCATAGATCTGATTGGCCACGCGCAGGGTCAATGGGTGAAAGGCATTCTCGATGAATACATCTCGTCTGATGATGAACCTCTTGCGAACCGCGCTTTCGCCGCGGCCTTTCAATTGGCGGCGCGGGCCGGCGAGTCCGAGCAGTACATTATGTCGATCCTCAAGGACAATCATCCTCGCCTCGACGACCTCTTCACCATGGTTCTTCAAAACGCCGAAGACTGGCGCGCCAACGTCTTACAGCGTTTTACGCAGCTCAAGCGCATCGATATCGTCTTTCGTTCCTTTGAAGAATTAACGAAATATCCCGATCTCTTCGACACCGATACATGGGAGGGCTTGCTCTCTTCTCGATACGACTTCTTGCGCTATAGCGCCTTCCATAACCTTTTTACAGGGAAAAAAGAGCAGGTTCGAAGCTACCTACGCAAGCATTACATGACGCTTCTCGCCGACAGCAAACCCGTACCCAAGTACAAGGATTTATCGGTCGAGCAACTCACCGAAAAGATAGAGCAGTCCGATGCGGGAATCGATCCCGACGAAATGGTTCATGTATTCCTCAAAGACGTGGGTCATGCCCCGAAAGAAGTATTGCTTCACCTGCAGGCGAAGTTCGATGTGAGCACGAGTCGTTTTCGATATCTGCGCGGACACACCCCTTCTTGTATCGTTAGTGATATCAAACTGGCCGATGCCGTTTCCATCAAACAAGAACTCGAAAAGTTGGGCGCTGTCATTTGGATTTCCGATAAAGATCTCAACTATTTGCAAAAGACCATTTCCTTGTGGCGTAAGGTCATGAGCGCGGTTCTTCGATTTGTGCAAGAGGACAATCTCTTGAGCAACAAAGAGATCTTCTCTCTCCTTCGTATTTTTGAAGAATCCTGCCGCGACGATCAGTGGGATGAATCAGATCTCCGCTTGTCATCCGTCCAGGCCATGGGTTCCGTCGCCGATCGCGAAGATTGTGCACATTTGACCATGCTGCTGGCCGATTCGAATGAGACCATCGTGGCCGCGGCTGCAAAATCACTTGTAAGAAGCGGTCACGAGCGTGGTTTGCAGCATCTCTTCGATAGAGAAGATACCCGTCGGAAGGACATCATATCTGCGATGATTTGCTGCTCCGAACACGCTGAGAACATCTTGCTGCGTATTATTGGAGGTTCGAAAGACAAGGAGCTACTCCGAGAGCTGTTTTTGATCTGGTTACTGCAGAGAAGCCAAATCGGTGGTTCGATGGAGTATATGACGAGTGTATTGAGCTGTGAGAACCAAGAGGCCGTGTTGATTGCCGCCCAAACCTTGGGTTCTTTGTACGATCAGCAAACTTTCTTCGATACCATCTATGCGCTGTTTCAGCTACGGGGTGTCAAACTCAAAAGACCGGTTGATACATTCAAGTTTCACAAAACGGCCGACTGGATTTTGATGATGCAACGCGTCAAGAAAGAGTATGAGCAGCATTACTTGGCGCAGTTGAAAAAAGAGAGTCAAGCGGAACAACGCATGCCAAAAGCCTCTTGGCGTTGGTTGGCCGAAGCGCTTGCTTCTCAAAATACACGGGTTCGTTTTGCGGTCGCCGGCTTGGTTTTAAAAGCGTCGGGTGGGTATCTAAACAAAGAAATCGAAACCTGGAAGGAACGTCTAACGTACCACGACATCTCTCCCGTTCCTTTCTCACCCTTTGTTTTGAATGGAAAGGTTGTCGATCAGAAAGCGGCGATTCAGTATTCCTTCGGGGCTTTGATCGGTTTGGTTCGCTCTCCGGGGTCATACACTCTCTCGACGCGACGCAAAGCGCTTTCGGCCGCGATTGAGTTGGGCCGCAACCACACGTTGCCCAGTATTTCTGCCTTTTTGTCCGTCGCCTTCAACGACTCTTCCGATGCCCTGCGCGAAGATGCGATGACCCTCGCGCTGTCTTACCAAAAAGAATTGGGGCTTAGCCAAGATCAGATCCTACGGCTCGCCCTAAACGGTGTTGCATGGCGGAACCCAAAGACCAAAGGCGGTCGCTACGATACCCTAAACCAAATGATTATCTCCGAACTCCATATCCAAAATCAACATGCAAAACTCCTCGATTTTGTACGGAATGAAAATCACTACATCGCAGAGATCTCACTGGATCTATTGCTCGATTACCAAGACAAAGAGACGAGAGAGCCCACGTATCGAATCTCGGCATTGTCGAGTGGCTTATCCACTAAGAATGCAAAGATTCGCGATAAAATCATTTCGACCATCGAGTACTGGTTGAACAAAGCGATCAACAACAAAGACATCGATGCAGAACCGTACTGGTCGTTGATGATTGAGGCTTTACAAAACGGACGTGAGTCCATCCGCGAAAAGGCCGCGACGGTCTTGGTCGAAGCCAAACGAGCAGAAGTGCTGCCCTACGTATACGAGGAGTGGTTGAAGAGCTACGATACCAGCAAGCAGGAAAAAGCGTGCAGTGCCATTGCCCGTTTAAAGCCGGCAGAGGGTACAGAAAAGCTCTTGCATCGAATCATGGAAGACCCAACCGAAAGCGCACAGGTCGTGTTGCTGACCCAAACCATTCAAGACTTGAACCAGTATGATGCGGCATTGGCCAATTCATTTTTATCCTTGTGTGAAGGCTTGGGACAAAAAAGGCGTGGCAGTAAAGAGGCCTTTTCTCTCTTGCTATACTTTAGCGGTTACCAAGAGAGCGCGGATACCTATTCCAACCATGTGTATCGGCCGCAATTGTTCTCCCAGCTCCTCCACATTTTGGTTCGTCTTTCGCTCTTCACCAAGCTGGAAGAATTGCTCGATTGTTTAGCGGCTCATCCGATTCAAGAATCTCTTCCTTTGGATGAGGTACTCTCTCAGTTGGCCTGTATTCGGTACCGTAAAGAAACGACGCACGGGGTGCGTATGCGCGCATTGAAGCTGAGCGGAGAGCGCTACGAGCACTTTACGCCGGGTTTGGATGACGAAGCTGAAGAGGCCACGTACGAAGGGTGGCGCCATTTGCAGTACAGCTTGGAGATCAATCTGAACTTCCATCCGGTAAAAGAGCGTTTTGGTAAGGAAGTGTCCGCATTCCAATACCATAGCGCCCTTTCGATGGTTCGCTGCAAGGGGTACCGACAATTCGCCTTTAATAAACTCAAGCAGGTTTTACAGGGTTTGGGAGCGGAGGATTCCTTACGCTGGAAGCAAGATGCTTTCGACGTGTTGGCCAAGACGCTCTCTCTCGATATTTTGAACGTTCTCTACAGCTACATCGGACTCAATCCGATGACGGGAGAGCAGATTCCCGTGACAGTACACTCGTCACTCTTTCACCGGGCCATCGCGTTGATCGGACAGTATCTTTTCCATAGCCAAGGAGAAATGATCTTCAAGCATCTCTTGCGATTGGCGAAACTCTCCGATGTTCGCACGCTCTCGTTGGAAAGTCTTCGGTTCTTTACGGGACACACCGATCTACAGGTCGACTTTGTGTCCGAAATGCTGGAGATCAAAAATACCACCAACCCTATCTATGTCGAAATATTGATCGAACTGCACAAGGCGCTCGCGCCCCGGGCGTCGTCAGAACCAAAACTCGCGACCATGCTCGGTGATCTGCAAGAGGTTTTGTTGTCGAAAATCTTCATGGTGTCCATCGACGAGATATACGCGCATTCCCTATCATTCCGCGCAGCAGACGATATCGAATTGGACCGAAAGGTCTACCAGCATGCGTATCTCGGTCTGTTGTCTTCAGACAACATCGAGCATCTGCGTACGCGCCTCTTGCGAAATGGAGATTCAGCAGCGCATACCCAATTTCTCCG
>JAYYRF010000324.1:0-4683 GCA_036127535.1 Myxococcota bacterium
ACATGCATACAACAAAAAGGTTTCTTATTCTTTTAAGAAATATCCTGACAGCTCTATAATCTGTGAATTGTCTCCCTCCGCTTGTGCTTTTTGATAATAGGGCTTTGCTTCTTCAAACTTACCCAGGCGGCGTTTTAAATCTGCTATCCAGTAATAGGTTCTTTGTAAATCAGCTTTGTTCATTGCGGTTTTATTCAGGAGCGCGGCTTCGAGTTCAACCATCGCCTTTTGCTGATATTCGATTTCCAGTGGAATGACGACCGTTTGAAAGTATTGTAGCGATTTCTGCTCGTTACTGTCGGGGCGGATGTGGGTTGCAAACATCGATAGATAATGATCTCTTAGCTGGTGATATCCACCTCGATGCGCGACTCGTGCAAGATTGAAGAGAAGTAGAGAGCGCTGCTCGTCAGTTAGAGATTTGATGAGTTCCTTTGGAGCTTGTTCCAGTATGTAGGATACGGACTTAGGACCTTCGAGACCTCGGTGGTACCCAACGATGGTATCCCGTATCGTCCAGGATGCTTCTATGTACAATTGTGCCAAAAACAGATGAGAACGACCGAGTTCGCGATATATGGCCGCGGCGATAGAATAGCGCTCCCAAATGGTCGGTTCCTTGGGATCGAGCAGTTTTGATTTTTGTTCTGCGAGTATTTGCTTGATCTTGTCCTGTTTTTCGGTTGGAATGGGTGTTTCAAAATCTTTTCCGTAGAGAGAGAAATAGTTTTCATAACAGGTTGAGATCGCATGGGCTCGGAATTGCTGCCCGCTGCTGTACGTTGCGAGATCAGAGTCATAGCCACCCAATTGATTGTTGGATACCATATGGAAGACACGTGCGTAGTCGTCCCCAATAGGGCATTTGACCTCGTTCATCGAGACTCGGGCGGCGAAGGCATAAGAGAAGAGAATCCAAAACATGGGCTGTCCGATTATAGAAATGATTGATTGGGTTTCCATTGCAGATGAAGGGAAAGATAATCCTCATCTTGCCAATACCCTATGACTCCACCGGAATACACAAGCGGTTGTTCTGCTTGGGGTGGGCCAAAGAGAAGGGCTCCTTGGAGCAAAATGCTGTAATTGGAACGGATCGGGAAGTCAAGTCCCACCTGCGCAAAGCCATCTCTTTGGGCGGTGTCTACTCCCGCTTGGAGTTGAAGATGGCTTTGGTAAGGAAGCCCTATGCGTAATAAACTGGCGATTTGAACGGTTTCCGATGCCTCTAGCCAGCTTTGGGAGCTGGGATTGAGATAGTGGGCATACTTGGCTTCCAGCAGAAATAGATTTGAATCCCACAATGTGTCCAGCGCGATTCCCGCCGATATATATCCCCCGTCTTGGGCTTGCAGGTATTGCAGCGGCAACGTTCGATTGGACTGATACAAAAACTCCCCGCGCAGACCAAATATGGAGATTGTGGTCGATACATCCGCCCCCAATCTCCACGATCGTGGGTAATCGATAGAAATGGGATCGACGAGCGCTTCGTTTACGTCGTTGAGTTCCAAACTGGTCGGTATTCTTTCTGATTGGAGATAATCGGCGAGGGTTGGATGGAGTTGAATTCTCGGTCTGCGATTTCGCATCCAGGCAGCGTAGATTCCACCAGATATCGCGACGCTGTCCCATTTTGCCTGCAAGGTAAAATCACCATAATCTGGTGCCTCTTGAAAATACAAAGAAGGAATCGGAGCGCTCGGGATGCTCTCCTCGATCTCTTCAAAAAGAGAGTGTAACCAAGCCTCCGTAAGCCAGTCTCCGGACCAGTCCTGTGCATTGGCCGCAATGGACTCTGCTTGGTTGGGAGTCACAAGAGACCAATGACTTCCGTATATCCCCAAACGATCTTGTGCAGAAAAGGGAAGCCACGAAAGAGAAAGGTTTGTGTGGAGCGCACGAGTGGATAATGTGACAATCGGAGTTGGTATTTTAAGGATGGATGGGTGTATACTTGGGCCCAAGCTTTGGTCGGTTCCGTTGAGCGTATCGAGGTCGGAGAGAACGTCGAGCTGTCCCCATCGAAGCCGCCGATTCCCGAGTCGGAGTGCGATTGGGCCCCAGCGATGTTGATATTCCAGTTCCCATCCTTGTAAGACGAGCGCATGCTGCTTTTGTAAACTTCGCTGGAGTATTCGATACGACGTTTTCCAGCTTTTTTCACGGAAGGAAACGACAAGGGTATTGCGAATCTCAACATTGGTGTTTTGGTATACGATTGCTTGACTATCCAATTCCAAGATGGGAGAAGCTCGCAAAGAGGCGGAAAAGAGAAGTTTAATCATTCTCTTCCATATATGCGGGGCTAAACATATCGAGGGGTAGTTCTTCTGGTGGGACGTTTAGTCGGATTTCGGTAATTTCCAATATTGTTTGCGTTCCCTTCTTGTGGTTTTCCATTCGGGTCTTGATGGGAATGACCCTGCCGTCCTGCTCTCGTGTATTCTCTACCGTTAGTCGCTTCAATAAAGTATTGTTCTTCGCGTAGTAATCGACTTGATAGGGTATTTGGTCTTTTTTGGAGATTTTTGTAGACCAGTAGAGATAGTTCTTATGATTTGGGTCGGTGCTTCGAATCGTCCACCATTCTGCATCCTCATGCTCCAATGTATGGGTTTCTTCTCCACTTAAACTTTGTTCGAGATCGGCAAAGGAGAAGTCACTCCCCATAAAAGAACCATTTTGAGCCCGACCAACGATTCGTTGTACGCGTTTGAGTGCCGGAAGGTAAATGAGCTGTGGATCCTTTTTGTTTGGACGATCGATGAAAACGATCTGTGTCCCTCGAATATCACTCGGTTCGGAAAACCGAGTGTACGAACGGAGGGCATCGGAGTCTCGGCGTAGCTTCATGGTGAACATTCGACTTTTGGTCGCTCCTGACTTTGATACAAGAGTCATGCGAATGGTTTGAATTGAATTTTCAATTTGTTGTCTTTCGACAGCAGATTCTATAATTTCCTTTGGTTCAATAGCGTATAGGGTGCCTATAAACAATAATAGGTTCACGATCGAGATCTCCATTGATACAGCGCTTCGTTCATGACCGTTCGGATGGATATGTGATTCTGTTTGGCCAAAGTGGCTGCATCTTCATATTCAACACTCGCTTGGAGAAGGTCGTCCCCTTTGGAGCCGATTTTAATGCGAACGTCTCCCCATTTCGTCTGTATGGTTTCGTATCTTCGTAGAAGTTCAGTACGGGATACGGGATAATAGCGGATCCCAAAGGTGCTGGTATTTTGAAAGAGAACCTCTTCCAGATCAAACTGCTTCGATTGACGTACCAGCACATTGAGGAGGAATCCCGCCCGTCCTTTTTTCATTAAGACTGGTGTTGCAAAGATATCGAGTGCACCGGCCTGCAGACATCTTTCGAAGAGCAGAGGCAATTCTTCACCCGTCATGTCATCGATTTGGGTTTCGATTTGGAGGATGGGGGAGCAGGGGGTGGAGAACAAAAATGTCCGAAGGATATTGGGATACTCTTTTGGATTCCTTGTGCCGGCTCCGTATCCGACTTTATCAAAGGTGCCGTTGGGGAAAGCGCTCTCCTCACAAAGGGCTGCCACAATGGCTGCGCCTGTGGGGGTGGTCTGTTCATGATTGGGAAATCCACTGCGAACCGCACGGCCTTGTAATAGACTGGCCGTCGCAGGAGAAGGCAGGGGGATATACCCGTGCGCCACTTGTGTCACACCCAAACTGAGAGGTGGAGGTGCACAGAAGACCTGCTCGATTTCGAGGAGTTCCAGGCCAATACAGAAGCCGACGATATCCAAAATGGAATCGACGGCTCCGACTTCGTGAAAATGTACCTGATCCGGACTTTGGTTGTGGATTGTCCCTTCTGCTTCGGCAAGCTTTTGAAAGACAGCAGAGGCCCGCGCTTTCGTACGGTCACCGAGTTTGCTGTCCGCAATCATCGTCTGAATCGTGTGATGGTGTCGATGTGTATGCTCCCAATGTTCGATATTTTGATGGGTATGGGCATGACGAACGTGGGGTGAAATTTGCATATGGGTTGCGGAGAATGAACCCCGTTTGCATTTTTGAACGACAATGTCGTAGTTGGTGAGCGGAAGATACCGTAATGCCTCTCTCCACTGGGATTCGTGTAGCCCCATATCGAGTAATGCTGCACAGAGCATATCACCTGCAATGCCACCGATCGGATCGATGAATACGTTACTCATGCCTGTTCCAAAATCCGTGCGGCTACACAAGCGGCACCATAGCCATTTCCGATATTGACGGTAGCGATTCCAGAAGCGCAACTGCTGAGCATGGCGAGTAGGGTTGTAATACCATCTTGGTTGGCTCCATAGCCAATGTTGGTTGGAACAGCAATGACCGGTGCGGTTACCAGGCCGGCGAGCACGCTGGGAAGCGCACCTTCCATACCGGCAATTACAATGAGAACCCGATGTTTTCGTATTTCAGGCAGAGCTTGTAGCATCCGATGGAGTCCAGCGACGCCAATATCGATATATCGTTTGGGATGATGACCATACAGCTTAAGGGTCGCGCAACACTCCTCAAACGTGGGAAGATCACTGGTTCCGGCGCAAATGACTGCGACCGCGTTTTCCGTTTTGCGCGTGTTCGTGTTCGACCACCATAGAATGCGTCCGATCGGATCGTATTGTAGTTCAGGAATGGCATGAAGAACTTTTTCTG
>JAYYRF010000325.1:0-5470 GCA_036127535.1 Myxococcota bacterium
CAATATCTCTCGTTCTGGCGGTATGATCATCGAGTCCTTTGCGGTCGAATGCTGGATCGATTCGGTTTTGTATTACACTCTTCAGACGGTGTTTGGGTTTTTCCCGAAGGTTGCATTGGAAAATCAAGTGGGTTTACCAACGTCACCGACGCAAAGACGGGAACTGGAGGACGGAACATACTTCCTCGATTTACGTTCGCGTCCAGAGCGGTATTTCTCAGGTTCAGCAAAATTGCCAGAACCCATGCTTTGTATGCTGGATCGAATTACAGCGATGGATTTGGATCGGGAAAATCCATTCTTAAGAGGAGAGAAGACAGTCGACCCTTCGGAATGGTTCTTTAAGGCCCATTTCTTTCAAGACCCGGTTCAGCCCGGATCATTGGGCATTGAAGCGATGATACAGCTTCTTCAATTCTATATGCTACACGTCGGTATGCACACAGATATGAAAGAGCCGCGGTTCCAGCCTTTGGCGACGGAGAAAGAGATGGTATGGAAATACCGCGGACAAGTTCTACCCGAGAACCGCTTGATCAGCACGACGATGGAAATCACGGAGACAGGAACCGATTTAATTGGAATATATGCCGTGGCCAATGCATCTTTGTGGGTGGATGGAAAGCGCATATACGAAGCCATTGGAATTGGTATGCGACTCGTTGATAAACAGTAGGATTGGGTATGCGTTTTGGGTTTGTCTTCTCGGTTTGGCTATTCACGGTTGGAACCGCGAGAGCTACACCCAAGAGGATTGCCGTACTGGAATTTCGATTAGAGCCGGAAGATACCAAACTAAGAAAAATGTTGGAGGACGAGATTCGAGCCGGACTGTTGGAGTTTTCGAATCCCCGAGAACTGGAGATTTTAAATCGGCTTGAGACTGAAACGTTCCTTGCAAAGCGGAAACCAAAGCAGTCATGCACCCTCGGGGAATGCGAAAGGTTGGCTGCTCAGCTGTTGCGTGCAGATTATGTGGTATCCGGCGACATGAGTAAGCACGACGATGATTGGTATATATTTCTCAAAATTTTTCGTGGCAAGGACGGAACCATTCTCGGTAGTCACAGGCTCCGTGGAAAGTCGGAGTGGGAGCTTTTACAACGGCTAAAGGATGAAAGTTACTCTTTGTATGGACGCTTGCCCGTGCAAGTAGAACGGATGTTTCCCTCTGAGACGGAAAGCAGTAGTCCCGTTTTGCCAAAAATACCGGCAGTCGACATAGAAAAAGCGTCCAAAGCAGAGGACGCCGAGAGCCTTGCGATTGAGGAAGAGGAGTCTTCTGACACAGAAGCGGAGGAAGAGGAAGCGTTCGATGAAGAGGTGCAGTTTAATCTTCTCTCGATTCAATGCCGCCGAAAGAGAAGTGGTTTTGTTCCCGTTGGCTATTGTCACGAAGGCAATTTTTTAGGAATGTTTCATACGGGTTGGCTGATACGCTCGGAGATTGACGAGAATTTCTTTGGATTTTATCAGATCTCCTTGCTCAATGAATCCGGATCCTTCTACGGATTCATGCAGGTTGGCTTGGTCAATGAGACGCATAGATTCCAAATTGGCGGTCAGATCGGTCTTGTGAATTCTACAGGAGAGATCTTTGGTGGTCAGATTGGCATCGTTAACAGAGGTAAGCAAGTATATGGACTGCAGATTGGATTGATCAATCACGCAGAATCGTTACGCGGGGTTCAGGTGGGGCTACTCAATATCGCAAACAATTCGGTTTTCCCCGTGATGATCGGTATAAATATTGGAATATAGTGGAAATATCATCTGATTCGCTTAAATGGGTAAAGAGTTTGCCTCGCTACCCTATATTTGGAGAATACAGATGAACATACTGGGCTTAGTTCTTGCCCTTCAGCTCGGTTGCCAAGACACCGAAGAGCCGAAGACAGAAACAACGGAAACAACATCAGAAACCACAAAGACCGCCAGTAAAGGAGAGAAGTCGAAAGAGGATAAGGTCAAAGAAGCCTTGAAAAAGAGAAAGAAAAAAGAGGTTGAGCAGGTACCACCGCCAGCGGATGTGGCTTCACCGCCTTCTGATGCTAAGAAAACGGCTTCAGGGTTAGCATACAAGGTTCTCTCTCCCGGTAGCGAAGCAGACAAGCCTTCGGTAAACGCAAAGGTTAAGGTGCATTACACCGGTTGGACGACAGATGGCAAAACCTTTGACTCCTCTGTGACGCGTGGTCGTCCTGCATCGTTTTCGCTGGGAGGAGTGATTGCGGGCTGGACAGAAGGTCTTCAGTTGATGACGGTTGGGGAAAAAACGCGCTTTTGGATTCCCGAAGAATTGGCCTACAAAGGAAGGCCGAACAAACCCGCCGGCATGTTGGTCTTCGATGTTGAGCTTTTGGAGATCACCGAGCCACCACCGCCCCCGAAAGATGTCGCGGCCCCTCCCGCTGACGCTAAAAAAACGGCTTCAGGGCTTGCGTATAAAGTCTTGGCCTCTGGTAAAGGAGGAGATAAACCCAGTGCGGATGCGAAAGTTCGGGTTCATTACACCGGTTGGACGACGGATGGAAAGATGTTCGATTCTTCTGTCGTGCGTGGACAACCGATATCTTTCTCTTTGGGACGCGTGATTGCAGGCTGGACAGAAGGTCTTCAGTTGATGACGGTTGGGGAAAAAACCCGCTTTTGGATTCCCGAAGAATTGGCCTATAAGGGTCAAAAGGGTGCTCCTGCCGGCATGTTGGTCTTCGATGTCGAGCTTTTGGAGATCACTGAACCACCACCGCCTCTCCCTGCTCCGGCAGATGTAGCTTCACCGCCTTCTGATGCCAAAAAGACGGCTTCAGGGTTAGCGTACAAGGTGCTCTCTCCCGGTACGGGTGCACAGCCCGTAGCCGCCGATAAGGTTCAAGTACATTACACCGGCTGGACGACGGATGGAAAGATGTTCGATTCTTCCGTCGTGCGTGGAAAGCCTACCTCTTTTCCGTTGAAAAGAGTGATTGCAGGTTGGACAGAGGGTCTTCAGTTGATGAAAGAAGGAGAGAAAACACGCTTTTGGATTCCACAGGAATTGGCCTACAAGGGTCAAAAAGGCGCTCCTGCCGGTATGTTGGTATTTGACGTCGAACTCTTGAAGGTCATCAAGACAAGCGCGAAGTAAGTCTCTGCGCAGAATCGCCTCCACCGGGTGCTTTTCCGTCCGTAAGATTCGGTTGGGCTCCGCGCAGAAAAATCACAAAACGAAGTTACGCATCTAAATCCCAATACAATCAATCCGGCGGATGGGATGAGTACGATGTCGAGTTCGAGTATTTTCGTACAACGAATCACCCCAATCATCTGTACATATCCGCGATTGGCTCGGCAGTGGTATAAAGTCGTACAACGGGAGCCATAAAAGGGGTCGTCAATGATGCTTTGACGATCCACACCCAAGGTCGTTCTTTGGATGCGATGAGAATGGCCAATACATTTACTCAGACGCGTCGTTGAACATCAAAAAATTGCGTCCAAAATAGAGGTCAATATTTTTTATCGCGAAAGACAAGAAGAAGGTGTATTTTTTGAATTGTAGCCTCTTTGAATCGGATGGGCAAAGACCTAAAAATGGTTTTTTCTTATGAAAATATATGCCTTTCTTTTCGCAAACGACGGGAGTTTAAAAGACAAGTTCGATTTGTCATAATTCTTATGTTATGAGTACACAGAATAAAAATGTAACGGAGACAATTTGAAGTACCCTACGCTGGCCAACGGTCGTTATGAAATCCGATCCCAACTTGGTGAAGGAGGAATGGCAACCGTATTTCACGCTTATGATACACGTTTGAGAATGGATCGTGCTATCAAAGTTTTGCAGCCACACCTGTGCGCGCGGAAGGCCATTAAGGATCGCTTTGAGGTAGAAGCCTCAACGATGGCCAAACTTCATCACAAACATATCGTAACCATCTACGACATTGTTACACAAGACAATATGGTCTTCATGGTGATGGAGCTGCTCAACGGTGGGAGCTTGATGGATCGATTGGAGGATCACGGAGCGTTACCACCCAAATTAGCCGTCGAGGCGGCGATAGAAATCTCGAAGTCGATCTCCCACGCGCACAAAAATGGCGTGATTCATCGAGATATCAAGCCGCACAACATTTTGATCTCTGAAGACGGCATTCTCAAGATGACGGATTTTGGCATTGCTCGAATTGAAGATGGATCCGTCGGTGTAACCAAAACCGGCGCCGTTATGGGGACGGTTGCGTACATGGCACCGGAACAAAGAATCAGTGCAAAACGAGCATCCGTGGTCTCTGATATTTATGCTCTTGCTGCGACTCTTTATGTTTTACTGACTGTGGGAAATCCGATTGAAATCTTTTTGGAAGAAGAACAAGACATACTGTTTAAAGATCTGGATCCCGATATCGTAACGCTTTTAAAGAAGGGTTGTCATCAAAATCAAAAAGAACGTTACCAAACGACAGAAGAGTGGATAGAAGCGCTGGAAAAACTCCTCGAGTTACTAGAGGAGCCGGATGATAGTACTCTTCCGGTTTACATTGAAAGAGATATCACATACCGAGAACCATCGAAAGACCAGCTTCATACCATAACGAGCTTTTTAAACTCCTATAGTTTTGTCTCTCCGGGCCCTCAAATGCAAACCCCGGCGCTGACTCCAGATGGATTCCAAGATCGAGACACCATTTTGGTGGATGATCTCATAGACGAAGGAGAAACTGTCTTCGACGATGTGAATTCTGAAGTCACGACGATGTTGGATACCCCGAAAGCCGAAAGTCCAAAGAATCCGCTTGTCTTTTTGGCGACGATTGCTCTTTTTGCGCTTGTCGTATTCTTTGGATTGCGTTCCACGCAAAACACGGTTGGTGATCCCATCGTACCTGTAAATCCAAATGGCCGTAATCTCTCGTCCCCAGAATCACCGAAGCAGCCCGTAGAAACGCCACCTGCAGCACCTGAAAAGCCGGCAGTCCCCCAAAAAGAAAATGCGGTGGAAAAGACCGCTCCTCCCGCTGCATCGAAGGAAGAAAAACCCGTCCCAAAAACGACGGAACCCAAAACCCAAACCAAAACCCGTACCCGAACCAAAAGCAAAACCAAGACCCAAAAGAAAGAGGCGATTCCCAATGGTCCGAAGGTTCCGGTTTTCATCAATTCGATTCCATATGGCAACATCAAAATTGGTTCTTACAATAAAAGGGCACCAATTATCGCGGATCTGCCCGCTGGATCATATACCGTGACCTTCAAAGCCCACGACGGTCGTACAAAGACCAAGAAAGTTCAGGTCAAAGAAGTCTCTTCGGGTCGGTTTAAATACTGCTGGGACTTCAATACAGGGCTTGAATGTCCCGGTAAATAGCAAAATTCTGATTCCGAGGAGTCAGGTCGGATAGGAATTTTAACTGGATTATAAATAATAAAGATTCGACCTTTACAATCCGAGTATATCATCGAGTAGAATATTTTTGCGGAATGTGAT
>JAYYRF010000326.1:0-3229 GCA_036127535.1 Myxococcota bacterium
ATTATCTATTTGGAGCACCCATTCGTTTACGGGGGGCTCTGCTTCTAAGGGCGGGAGAAGTCGTAGGGCTTTTCGCATCTTGTTCTCTCGGCAGATGTAAGCTAGATAAAGAAGGATAACGCATATAGAGAGAGCTTATATGTTTTTACTCGTTTTTTTATGGAGTTGTGTCACGTTAAGTGATCTGGAAAGCCAAGTCGACTTGCAATACCAAGCGTGGTGCGCCCAATCGGAAACGGCAGTGGTCGAGCGCGTGTACGATGGCGATACGCTATTTCTGCAAGGGCAAGACAATGGAATCCGCCTGCTGGGAGTGGCCGCGCCGGAAGTGCAGTCTTCTTCTGGGCCGGCGGAGTGTTTTGGAGAGAACTCCCGCGATTTTTTGGATGCTTTGGTCGAAGGCGAGAAGATTATTTTAGAATTTGACGTGGAGTGTGAAGATATCTATTCTCGTCAGTTGTCATGGATATTTATTGAAGGGGATGATCCTGAAATTGCGGGTTGGATGTCCGACTATGACATGATGGGATTGAATGAAGATGGCAGCTATCGTCTTTTGGTGAATGAATTAATTTTGCGAGCGGGTTATGCTACCGTCTTCCAAGGTGAAGTGGCGAAAAATATTCGTTATACCGATCGTCTCGAGAAGGCAGAAGAGGAAGCCGAGGAAGAAGGGCTCGGTTTGTGGAGTTTTTGTCCATGAATCGGCTAAAGGAGTAGTGAGTGATGGGAAATAAACAGATTCAATCCGAGATTACGAAGAATTTAGACGGGGTTCTGCGTTGGAGACAACGTGAAGAAGAGCGTTTTGAAAAGGAAGAACTCAAGCTTCAACGAGACGGAAAATTGCTTCAAGACGAGATTGAACGCTTGAGAGACGAGCTCAAAAAGGTCGAAGAACGTCAGGTCGAAGCCAAGAGCGAGCGCGCCGCACTCGACGGCAAGGAATTGGAAAAGAAGCGTACGCTACTGTTTGACGGATTAAAGTCCGAAAACAGTCTCATCGAAGAGCGGACCAGTGAGTATCAAAAGATCCAAAAAGAGCACGAAAGCAACCTGAACAATATGCTGTCTATTCCGGAATACGCACAAAAGATTAAGGAGTATGAATCCTTTCTCGATATCCAAGAGACGTTAGCCCAGTTGCCGGAGAGTTATCGCAATGCAACCATGACCCATCACGGTGTTGTCCGTAAGGCATTGGATCCCGTCTTTACTGCTATGAATGCACCGTTGCCCAAGTCTTCGTTAGCCCCCGCGGCGCTAACGGTGCAGATCTTTTCCGAAACGTCCATCGAAGAACTCCGAGAAGTCGCAATTCTCCTTCCCATCCGCTTTGAGGTCTTTACCCGATGGAGAGAAGGGGAAGAAACGCTGGAACATAAAATTTTATTTCGCGTAAATGGTGCGATTGCGGCTATGCTGAAAAAGGTTGGCGTAGTACGCGCTTCGATCCGAGAAGAGGATTTTGATGGTTATATTTTACTCTTGGTGTCCATTTACTCAGAGTTGCTGGGGGATTTAAAGGTGGCTTTACAAGCTGAAATTGCCAGGATCAATCGCTATGCAACCGAGTTGCAGGTATCGCAGCTGAGCTTGAATTGTATTTGGCTTTCAAGTGACATCATCGAATCTGATGAGGAGGAATACTATGACGAGTACTAAGATTTTTCGTAAATATACACTGACGGAAGTTGCTCAGATGTTGGACGTTCTTCCCAACGAACTCGCCCGTTATTTTGGGCAAACAGGGGGATTACCCCATCGACTTCTCTTCGACGATGCCGATATTGAAAAAATACGTGTTGAAATGGGACTAAAGTCATGGTGGGGAACGAAGCAAGAGAGTACGGTGCAAGACAGTAACCAGATCCGCGGACTCGTTCGCAGTTTATCTTCCATGATTCTTGCACATGGTTTGGTTCGAGCAGAGCGGGCGGATAATCTTCTCAGAGGCCTTGAGGGTTCTGAGCAGGCATTGATCCGACGCTATATCAACACGTTGTTGCGTATGGGGATACTAAAGTCAGAACCGAGTATATCTGCGCTAGAGATCAGTTTGGATCACAGTAAAAAGATTATCCTTGAAGAGATTGTGAAAGGTTCGCGTTATCCGAGTAGCATTGAGTCTCTATGGAAATAGGGATTGTAGATGAGTAAGCGGAAGAAAAGACGCTTTTTTCGGCGAGAGCCACAAATATATCTCATGGATGAGCGTGTCTCTACGATTTCTCTCCCTGCGCCACCCGTCAATATACCTTTGGAAGAGGATGAGGAAGACGTAATCTATGGAGAAGAGGTTGACGAGTTTTTTGAAGCGGAAGAGAACAAAGCTCCGCTCCGCGTTTTTTTGGGGAGTGATATCCAAGAAATCCAAGAGAAAAACGCCTCTAATTTAGAACACATTTGGGATTTTGCCGATGATTTTGATGAAGAGGAGCTGGATCTCTTCGACGAAGACGTCATTGTTAACGAACCACCATCACTCAGAATCGGTGTTGCGTCGATAGCGATCGGCAGCGCCCCGGTTGAAGAGGACGAGGATGAATTTGATTTAGACTCGTATACGGGGAATGAAGTCACCGAGACGGACGATGTATCGAATTCTTTCCGTCCCGGTCTTGCCACGCTCGATACCGCATTCCTTCCAGAAGAACTGTTTGATGAGCCCGTGGAAGAAACGGAAGTCGATATTCCATCCCCCACGGCCGTTGAAGATTCCATAGAGAGCGTAGACTCATTGGATTCTGAAAATCTCACAAAGGAAGACTTTGTTCTGTCGGATGACGATTGGACTTTTTTAGAATCTCCAACGCCTTCGGATCGTCCCGGTCTTGCTACGCTCAATACGGCTTC
The DNA here is from genome assembly GCA_036127535.1 of Myxococcota bacterium. GTDB lineage: Bacteria > Myxococcota_A > UBA796 > UBA796 > UBA796. The sequence goes on from JAYYRF010000326.1 coordinate 2,857, forward strand.
ATTACCGATAGAAGAAGACTATGTTGTTTTAGATGGGGAACTCGACTTTTCAAAATTGGATCTCAATAAGACCCTGAAAGAGTTGGCGGATCGAGACAACGAAGACGAGGGTATTGGAGACGAAATCACGGAGAATGACATTATGATGCCGGCGTTCAGCATCGAGCCCAAATTAGACGCGGATATAACCATTGTCCCCAAAGAGAGTGAGCCCAGTCCAATTATGGAGAACAAAAACTCTGAATCGCATATCGAAGATGATTTGTCCTACAGCAGTATGGACAGAGAAGACTCTATTTTGAAGCCATTTTTGATTGTTTTGGGTGTAACAGCCTTCTTTTTGTTGCTCATACTGGGTATAGATTACTTCATG
>JAYYRF010000327.1:0-3429 GCA_036127535.1 Myxococcota bacterium
CGTTTCTCAGATCGCTGTACTGAAAGTTTTTTTGAGAGATGCTGACCCTCGAAAAATCTGCGCCGCGGAGATAGGCACCAACAATCTGCTTCTGTCCGCATTGCTCGTATTTTTCAAGAGCATCGATGATTTCTTCTCGATTCTTACCGTCTCTTTTTTGGTGCAAAACACAAAACTCATGATTGGGCTCGGCCAAAATTGGACATTTTTCATAGGCACAAATCGAGGTCATCTTTTCGATTTCTTTCATGCGATTATCCCAAAATGCATTCTTGCAATATCATATCATATTGGCACAAACATGATGTCGTCTTCAGTGAAGAAGTCACCGAAAGTAAGGCATTCGGATGCAAATGTATCTGATTACTGGGGCTTTGGCGCACAAAATAGGTATTTGGGTATACCATAGGTCCAAAGACTGGTTGGCGTATCTACCCGATGATCAGGAGACAACGAAAAGTGATCTCCCAAGCGGTCTAACGTTTGATCATAAAGAGATATAAATTCTTTCCGTTCTTGGGAGCCATAGTCCAAGAGCATTGGAGCACCTCTCTTTTGATAAAATTGAATATAATCCAAAGCCTTTGAAGGCACATTTTTAGGCGTAAGACCCAAAATAACGTCCGCAAGAAGGGTGTAGCTCTCTGCGGGAAGGACGTGACCAAATTTCTCTACATAAAAGAGAAAGGAATCGGATCCCCTCCTTTTCAAATAGGTGCGCACTTCGTTGCGATTAAATACGACTTGGGACTCGCGAACCAACACGTTCCAAATGCTCTGATCACTCAAGTCCGCCCGTCCGAGAAGCGGGATGCAATCGTGCATCCAAAGTCCGGTAGCACCAGAAAGAGCCACCTCTCGCGCTGCGACCCCGGATTGACTCGCAGCCAAAACCATGCACGCTTTCTTTGCCCACAACGACGGTGACTCTTGCGTTCGCCCCTCCCATGCTTGTGTAAAACGCTGCGCCAACGGCAAGAAGAATTCTTCTTTTTTTTCCTCCTGAAAGAGTAAGAGATAAGAAGCGAGTAGCAATCGTTCGGGATTCGAATTGCGCAACTGAGATTTCAGGTACGATGGAGAAGAGCGCAGTCTTGCTTGCGCCTGTTCGCAATCCGATCTTTGCTCCAAAACACGACGAAAATCATCTTGTGGAGCAGCCATTCCGAGAGAAAGCAATAAAATCACGGCAAATCCGAGGCTAGGAGTCCATCATTGTAATAGATAAACACACAGAGCCAATATAATGAGAGATTCTCCACAGTCAATCGGTCACAAAGAAGTTGAGCATTCTTGTTTACAACGATTTTGTTCCGTAGCATTCGAAGAAGAACAGCGGGCTTCGCAAGCTTGCTTCGCCTCTTCCTTTTCCATACAAGGAACAAAGCAGTTGGTTCGGTCACCGCAGGTCAGCTGACAAGAAGCTTGGATGGCCGCTTTGCGAGATTGAATAGAAGTGCAGTCTTGCTCGCATTGGTAACGGATACGACTGGGCTCGGTTTTGCACTTTTCACGACAGCTGTTTTGTATATCCAGCTTTAAAGTCGTTTTTTTTAAACATTGAGACTCACAGGCTGTCTGTCGATACCCTTGAAAAACGTTGCACTGCGTGGTGCAACTGGTTTCCGTAGAACGGATTTCTTTTTCGCACGAGCGTATGCATATGTAGCGATGACGTCCGGTAAGATTGAGACATTGTTCAGCACAAGTTTGACTATTGTTTTGTGCCCATAAGATGGAAATTAGAATAAAGAACAAAGGACATCCTTGTGAGACGATTTTATTGTAGGATACGGGAAAATAGGCAAAATCGGATCATTGAATGTGTAATATTTCTGATCTAAAGACGGAAATCATGAGCCGGCGATAAGCAATGAACTTCCGGAACGAAGGTTCTACAAAGAAAAAGTAGGAAAGTCGCCCACTTCGATCCAAAAAAGATCCGTTGATCCAAAAAGGATCACACTAAATCCAGTGCTAAGAAGCCATAAATTTACAAGATCTTGTACTTTAACGTGTAAAAGATTGATCAGAAGGTGAAGAAGAAGATAAAAGTATTGACGCGTCAAGACCTTTGATGTAAGGTATACTCATACATAACTTTACATGGAGAATTCTGTGTCTGATGTTGTCACACGCGAAGTTCGAAACTTTATCAAACTCTACGGTCGCTACCGATTCTATAAACTTCACGAAATGCTCAAGGAAAACCTGAGCGACGAAAAAATATCACATACGCTTGGACTCGAACAAAACTCGATTCGGTCTTGGCGCAATATATTTTTAATCATCGGAGAAGAAGACCTTCCGAGACCTCAATTCCAGGAAACCGTGAATGAGGTCATTCATCTCACACCCCCCAAATTCGAAGTCCTCGTCAATGAAGATCCCATCGTTCAGAAAAAACCACGACTGCGAAAAATTCATCTGCGGCTTTATTGAGACGCAAAAGCAACACTGCATGTCGCGGATTTTTTACCGGCCGCTTCCAATCGCCCTTTCCGCGCGATAAAAAGGTAAAACTGAATACATTTTTTTTACAGTTCCGTTCATTTGTACTTGGAACAGCGTTTCAGCCGTCAAAAAAAAGTCACGAGAATTCGGTATGATTCTTGCGGATACAAGGGTCACACCATCAAAAAGAGGACGACATGAAACGATTGACCCTACTGCTTATCCTTCCCCCCGTGTTCGGTTGTGAAATTGAGAACAACGTATACAATCTCGACAAAGGCAATCCAAATCACTTCCTAGAAGAAGAGGTTTGTGAGCCAGCCGAACTCGCTGTTGAAGGAGACAAGCAGCCGGTAGCGGTTTGCTCCGCATCCACCCTTGCAACCTCTCCGATTAGTGGATCTGTTGATTTCTTTGGGCACGAATCTCATGATCCAAACGGATATCCAATTGTCCACTATCGGTGGGCTATCGTAGACAAACCCGAAGGCTCTGAAGCCGAGCTCGGAGCGGGCATCGCAGACCGATATGACTTCAGACCCGATTTGGCGGGCTCTTACACTGTTCAACTGGAAGTAGAAAACGATCGCTGTATCCGATCGGAACCATGTGAACTCACCGTTGATGCCGTTCCAAATGAAAATTTATGGGTTGAGATGCACTGGGAGCATGCCGGGGACGATATGGATTTACACCTCGTCCGAAACAACGGTGAATATGAGTCTGAAGATGATTGCTACTATGGAAATTGCGTGAGCAACGGAGAGATCTTTTCCATGCTCGACTGGGGCATCGCAGGAGAATCCATAGATGACCCCAGTTTGGATCTCGACGATATTGATAATGTTGGACCCGAAAATATTAATATTGAAGAGCCGGCGAATGGCCTGTACACCGTTGTCGTTCACGACTTCCCCTCTTCTGTCTACGAGGGTTCGAATAAAGTCACCGTTCGTATTCATCTCGATGGCGAAG
>JAYYRF010000328.1:0-3532 GCA_036127535.1 Myxococcota bacterium
CGGTTTTTGCCCCGTACTGAGAAAGTGAACAATATCCTGTTCGCTCCAGCGACCGATGCCCTTCTCCATATGAGGAGTCAAATTCGGATGAATTTCCGACTTTCCCGGATTGCCTCCACCCGCCATGTAGTGATTGCGAACCAAGCGACCCAAACGATTTCGAGGCGTATGACATTGATCGCAATACGCAACCGCTTGGGAGAGATATCGACCTCGATTTTCACGTTCATTCAGGTTGGGATCGGGCTTATATTCTCCGGTCTGAAACTCCATCCATCGCCAAATTCGAATGAGTCCCGGCAGACGATAATTGGGGTTTAACTCCTTGGGTTTCGCCTTTCCGACTACCGGCTTTTGACTTTTGAGATAAACCCAAATCGATCGCAAGTCCTCATCACTCATCTTGGTGTATGCCATATAAGGAAATGTAGGCCAATAGGGTTTCTTATCGGGAGAAATACCCTTCCTCATCGCTCGAAAAAAGTCCTCTTCGCTCCAGTCACCAATACCATCTTTCATATCCATACTAATATTGGGTGCGTAAAAACGACCAAAAACCGTCGGTAAATCTCTCCCGCCCCCCAAATGCTTCGCGTCTGGAAATGGAGGCGAGTGACACCCGATACACCCCGCAACCCGATACAAACGCCAACCTTTTTGCTCTTCTGGGGTTGTAAGAGTGCTTAAGGGAGGCATCGGCGGTTCTACAGAAGGCTTTCTCGCTTCGAAGGTACTTAATTTCGCACAGGCCAAAAAGAAAACAAATACAATCATATGATTACCTTAAATCGACGAAAAGTTCACTCTCATATCTCAAGGACTCGAGTATGCGCTGTATGTATTCTACATAGCCCGGGAGGCACATACAAACTCTGTATTTCACAATCTTTACATTGCATCATTCATAAAATCCACTTAGAAGAACATATTCTCGCCATTTAAAATATTCCTTGGAGCGCACAATGCTGAATATTTTTTTCCTGATTGCATGCAGTGGTAGTCCCGACAGTCAATCGTCGTCCTCACCCGCTGCTGAGACAGCGCCAAAAACTCAAAAAAAGTTTCAATCAATCCAGGATATGGTACCCGATTCGGAAACCGTTCTCGCACCCTCTCCCTTGGAAACCCAACTGGCCATTGAAAGAGCCGGACTAAAGACGTCTCTCGCATCCTTACTTCCCAAACGAGAAATTTCCTTTGAATTCAAGAGCAAAGATGAAATCGCGATGCGAACCGGTGTATTGCTCTCCGATACCGTTCTCACCATTAAAGATCTACCCAAAGAGCAGTTGATTTTAAATCTTGAAAATATTCACCTCGGGCTAAAGATGATGGGAGCGGGGAAAGGACTGCTCGCAACCATCGAAGACCTCATTTCCAAGACCAAAACCGACGCGATATCCCGAGACGATCTGTTGAAAGAAATCGAAGATATTGTAGGTATGTCGATTCCGGAAGAAGGCGTCGGCAAAGACGACAGAACGGGCCCCCTACTCCAGGCCGGCGCTTGGTTGTCCGGTATCAACTTGGTCTGTGAAGCCATACTCAAGGAGAATCGAATAGATGCAAGCGATCGTCTCTTGAGACAAAAACATGTCGCCACCTATTACCTGCGCTATAGTGAAACCGATGGAAGGAGCAAAGCACCAATCGCAATGCTCGAAACCTTACAAACGGCTTTGCGAAGCATGCAATCTATTTCAGAGAAAAAAAATATAACGAAAGAAGATATTGAAACGGTGCGGGATCAGACGGCCAATCTCCTCACAATGATATAGCGCTCCGAACCCAATTTCCTGAGAAGCGTGCGAGTGCAAGGCTTTCATGCGGGATATGGCCTCGCTACCCTCCTCGAGCAGGCGTACGAAAAAAGCGTCACCGGTACTCCAACGAGTTCGAAACGCTCTCAACGGCGTTATCGACCACCCGCAGTGGAAATCTAACAGGGTCGGCAATCAAGATATCGAATCGAGCCAAAACGCATTTTCTCAAGCTTTTTATGCGGATTTGTCATAAAATCATCCCTATCTGGCCATCCAACCCTGGCGTCTACCATGCTCCTGAATCTACAAGACTACGAAGAAGAAGCCCGTAAGCATCTCGATGCAATGACTCTTGCTTACTATAGCAGTGGCGCGGACTCCGAGCACACCCTGCGCGCGAACCGTGCAGCGTGGCAAATGCTACATCTTCGTCCGAGAAGTTTTGTAGACGTTTCACATATAGACACATCCACAACGGTATTGGGTCAGTCCATATCCTTTCCCGTTCTCATACCTCCGATGGCTTTTCAGCAACTCGCCCATCCAAATGGAGAAGCGGAAATGGCCAAAGCTGCTGGAGAAGCCGGCACGATATTTTGTTTGTCCACCATATCCAATATACCGATGCAAACGGTTATCGCTAGCACCAAGGGATCGGTTTGGTTCCAACTGTATGTCGATCGAGATCGAAAACGCGCCTTTGATCTCGTACAAAGAGCCGAAATTAGTGGTGCACGTGCCTTGGTCGTGACGGTGGATACCCCCATACTGGGAAACCGAGAAAAAGATGTCCGACTCGGCTTTAAAATGCCCTCCCATCTTCGATTACCGAATCTCCCCCATAACGGACACGCTCTCACTCAGGAATCAAAAGATCCCAGTTCCGCGCTGGCCAATTTTGCCAAAAACTCTCTCGATCCCACACTCTCATGGAAAGACTTAGAGCATTTCGCCTCTCAGACCAATTTGCCGATTATCGCCAAGGGGATTCTGCGCGAAGACGATGCTCGAAGAGCCGTAGATCATGGCGCAAAAGCCATCGTCGTCTCAAACCATGGTGGCCGCCAACTCGATACAGCCATACCAACCGCTTGGGCTCTTCCGGAAATTGTAGATGCGGTGGGAAACGAAGCCGAAGTGTACGTCGACGGCGGTATCCGAAGAGGAACTGACATCCTAAAAGCACTTTGTATGGGGGCCAAAGCGGTATTTGTCGGACGTCCGATGCTTTGGGGGTTGAGCGTAGATGGTCAGCAAGGTTGTCAAAGAGTCCTTGCGATTTTACGAACGGAGTTGGAACGCGCTATGGCACTTTCGGGGGCGCCAAGCCTCCCAAAATGCACCAAAGATCTCATTTGGCAGAAATAAAACATACGATCTTGCATTTATTTGGCACAAAAATATGTAATTCGCTTCTGCATTCGATAAGGGGTACATCTGATATACATCATATACTTTTGGAGTCACAATGCCGAACCCACCTCGCAAAGAAGATGCTTTACGTTACCATCAATATCCTCGACCTGGGAAGTTGGAAATTAGATCTACAAAAGCCTGTCTGACCAGTCAAGATTTGTCTTTGGCCTATTCTCCGGGCGTTGCATATCCCTGCCTTGAAATCGCCAAAGAAAAAAACTTGGTATATGAGTACACCAACCGTCCCAATTTGGTCGCCGTCATCTCTAACGGCAGCGCTGTACTGGGATTGGGTAATATCGGTCCTGAAGCGGGAAAACCCGTCATGGAAGGTAAAGGCGTACTCTTCAAAC
>JAYYRF010000329.1:0-4369 GCA_036127535.1 Myxococcota bacterium
TGTAAGCCAGCGGACTTTCCCGCTTTTAGTATTTCGATGCTTTCATCGAGTGTAAAGGCACCGCGATCGCAGTATACATCTATGGAGTCTGCATAGGGGGCGCATACCGGTAGTTGTTCTTCGATAATTTGTCGAACATACTGATCGCGTCTCCCCCGATATTCTTTGGGTATGGTATGTGCCCCCAAGAAGGTGGTTGTAATTTGTTGAGGTGTTGCGGCGGTTCGTGCAGCCATCAAGAGCCGCTGTTCCGTCGCGGGATTGAGGCCATAGCCACTTTTTACTTCTACGGTACCGACACCGTTTTGTAGCATGGGTCGGAGACGATATCTACAGCCTTGAGAGAGTCGCGTCAAGGACTGGTTTCTGGTCTGCGTTACCGTAGAGAGAATGCCGCCTCCTTCCTCCAAAATTTTTGTGTAATTTTCCCCTGCGAGCCGGCGTGCAAACTCCTTCGCACGTGATCCACCCCAAACGGAATGTGTATGGGGGTCTATGAGTGCAGGAAGGCATATAAAATTTTGGGCATCGATAACCTTTTTCGCTGGGGGGACATCCTTCGAATCGTCCATATATACAATTTTACCGGATTGGATTCCAATGGATAGATTACGTAGACGCATCAGATGGTCTTCATGGGGCAAGTACACGGCCGCTACATTGTTCAATAACAAATCCATTTTTTCTCCGACATGATTCGAATATGGAGCATGGAATAGAATCGAGAGGAATAATACAACTGACCGTCTGTACAAAAAGTGACAATACAACAGAAGGCATATCCATGATGGTGGCATCATTTCCGTTGGGAGACAGTCTGTCCCGCATTTTGAAAAAGGAAGGTAGTAGTTCGTCGATTTTATAATCGAGATCAATGCGTAAAAACACCTCAGATGCAAAAATAATGTTTTCTTCGATGAGCAGAAGGCTTTAGATTAATGAAGGTAGAATTATAAAACTGAGAGTACCATGAAAGGACATCGACGTATCATTATCAAAAGAAGCAAGGAGTCGTACCACAAGCTTACTCCCAAGGGTACAGGGCCCAAAGCGGTGTGCTTCTCGTCTGATTCCATAACGGTAGAAGTGTATGGAAAAGACTTGGTTCAATTTGGGAGAGACGCGGACTTTTCAGATGCCTTAATTTTTGTAGAGCCCATTTTGCCCCTTGTGGATCATCCTGAAAATGTAGATGAAAGCCTCAAAATTAGCAGTGCACACTTTACGATTCAGCGAAAAGACGGTGGGTTTCTGATAAAAGATAGTAATTCCAACAATGGAACGTTTGTGAACGGGCAACGAATCCAAGAGCCACAAGCGCTCAAAAAGGGTGATGTTATCGCCTTGGCGAGTGCATTGAAGCTACAAGTGGAAAGTGAGCTTCCTGGTCTACTGCTTTCGCGAATCGGTAATGAGCCGAACAAGTACTATCTTCTGCTTCCCGCCAATCGTTGGGTTCCATTCAACTTGGGTAAGCCCAGAGATTTCTCCGGATCCGCTCTTGTCTTTTGCTCTGAAGAAGACACATTATTCTTGGGTAATCAATCCGGATCGCTGTCTGTAGAACAGCACATACTGGAGCCGAGAGAAGCGAGCTGTTTATCTGGTAAAAGCGGAACGGTTCAAGTTGACGGAATATCTTGGAGATGGAAATCTTTGGAGTAGAAGCTGTTTTTGTGGGATGAGATCAACGTCGTGCGATGCGTACGAGTCGGATTCCGATGTTTTCCTTCATCTTGGGTGACCCATAACCACGGTGACTGGTACGCAATCGAAGAGAGAATTGATTCCAATCACCACCCCGTAAGACACGAACATTTCCATCCTTTGGGCCTTGTGGATCGGTGCTTCTTTTAGATGTGTATTCTCCATACCAATCTTGGGTCCACTCCCAAACGTTGCCGGACATATCGCAAAGACCAAAGCCGTTCTCTTTTCGAGTACAGACTCTGTTTGGACCGGCGTTGTTGTTCTCTGCATACCAAGCAACATCATCTATACGATTGGAGCCGCTGTATTTGTAGCGATCGTTCGCCTTTGCTGCATATTCCCATTCGGCTTCGGTGGGAAGTCGCCATCCGGTGCACTGTGGCTTTATATGGACTTTTTTACCGTTTATACGGTAGCAGCTACCCAAGCCCTCGATTTGACTGAGTTCGTTCGCAAATTCGACTGCATCCAGCCAAGAGACGTTTTCGACAGGGCATTCTTTCCCACAATCTTTGTATTGACTGGGGTTCTGACCCGTTACTTTTTGGTAGAGCTTTTGCGTGACTTCGGACTGCATGATGTAGAAGTTTTGGGAGATTCGAACCCGATGGTTTGGAGTCTCGTCGCTCCTACAATCATCTTCTTGTTCGTCTCCACAGCCCATTTCAAAGGAGCCGGAGTAAATTAGTTTTTGGTTGTAGAGCGTTTGTGTCTCATCTCTTGAAACACGGGTGTTGCCAAAGCTTTTGCGGCTGTTGTTGCTGCGAGCGATATTGATTTCATCTTTAAAGTCTTCGACGTCGTAGCGGCTCAAGGGCGCCTGTGGAACTGTTATGCCGAGCTTTTTGGCTTGTGCAACGTGCGGACGTATTTCAGAGTGAAAGTGAACTTGCTCTTCTATATCCAACCTGAGACCATGAATTTTATCTTCACTTGGGTTTCCTGTCGGAATATCGAGTCCGTATTTCTCAGCGTCTGTAATGAGGTCTTCGAGATCGGAGTTCATCTTCGCTTCCAATCCATTAATGGAAGAGTATTGTATGCCGGCGAAGGCCAAGAGACCCAGAAGAACAAACGTTAAGGAACGATAATTCTTCTTGTTTTGCTTTTTACTGGGGGCGATTGGAGCCGGTATGGGAACGGCCGTTGGTTCTACAGCGTCGATGCTTTGCTGTATTGCGTTGAAAAGAGCCTCGCATGAGGGAAAACGATCCTTTGGATCGGTAGATAGCCCCTTCATGACGGATTTCGAAAGAGCAGGGGATATGTCGGAAAAGTGCGAAAGGGGTTTGAGAGAGCCTGTCATCTTCGCAACGGTAATGCGAGCGGAGGAGTCGGTCTCTTTCCACGGCAACCGACCTGCTATCATTTGATACGCGATCATGGAAAGAGAGTACTGATCGGCTTTCGGCCCCACGTGCTTCGCGTCCATTTGCTCTGGAGCCATGTAGGCTTCGGTTCCCATAGAGGAACCAGTTTGTGTCAGCGGGGTATTATCTTCCAGTTTTTTCGCGATACCAAAATCGAGAATAACAGGACGCTTATCGACTGTAACTTTGATGTTCGAAGGTTTCAGATCGCGGTGGATGACACCTTTGGAGTGGAGATAGTCGATGGCCTTGGCAAGGGGCTTGAGGTAATGTAGAGCCTCTTTGGGGTCTAAACCTCTCGTGGGGATATGTTGGGATAACTCTTTTCCGTCTATGTATTCCATAACAAAGGCAATTTGCTCATCGTCTTCGTACAGGTCGATAACGCGAGCAATATTATCGTGTTCAAGTATACGTCCAAGGGCAGCCTCTTGTTCAAAACGCTCTTTGAAGTGGGCTTGTGAAAACAGAGTGTGTGATATGACTTTAATCGCTACATCACCTTGAGCCTGTGCGAAGGTTCGGTTTTTGTGGTGACCAACATAAACCGAACCCATACCTCCTTCTCCAATCTTTTCCCGAAGAACATATTGTCCAATGGTCGACGTTTGTGGTTTTGGCGTTGGGGTGGAAGGGGAGGTTATGTGATCGGGTTTCGTTCGCAGACCACCGAGTGGATTGAAGAATGCATCGTCTGTTGTAGAGCAAAGTCCGAGATCGGCAAAGGCACGCTCTTTCAATGAATTGAACTCGTCCTGCTTCATAATGCCCATGTCGAGCATCTGCTTTGCCTTTATCAAGCGAGATTCCCAATCGATCATTGTAGTTTCCTTTTGCAAAAAGACACAATAATACTTGTATAAATCATTTGTATTGACATGTCAATACTTTTTGAATTCTTCTTAAATTCGTGTTGTTCTACAGCAACAACGGAAAGGTCACAGAAGAATTCAAGGAGAATTCCTCTTTTTTCAAACATCTTTTCCGTTGAGTGCGCCATACAATAAAATCCTACGTATCCATCTTGTGTACATGCAAGACCTGTGCCAAATAATTATTCGACAAACACACAGTTTTTTAACAATTGGGTATATCAAAAAGAGTATTGAATGAATTTTATTGTCAATATTGATATATATAAATGGTATCAATAACTTGAACTGATTCGAGGGTCGCTCTGAAAATTTTTACGCCCATTTTGTCTTAAAATTGATATATTTGTTCGTAGTCGTTGATGCGATACATTTTAGAGTATGTGTAACTGTATCAAAAAGGTGCATTTTTTTTAT
>JAYYRF010000330.1:0-4123 GCA_036127535.1 Myxococcota bacterium
CTATCACATTCTGTAGCAGCCTTTCACGACCATCTTCCCTCTCTGGAGTTGCCGTCAAGCCGAGCCGAAAAGGCGCCATCGACATTTTCGCTGCACTCAAATTACTGGGCGCGGGTAGATGGTGAACCTCGTCGTAAATTAAAAAGGCGAAGCGGTTTCCATATTTCGCCAAATACAGCATCGCAGAGTCATAGGTCGATACGGTAATGTCTTTGATCTCATGAAATCCGCCACCCAGCAAGCCTATTTCTTGTCCGAAAGCCAACTTGAGTCGATCATACCACTGGCCGACCAAATCCAGTGTCGGCGCGATCACCAGCGTCGAGCGCTTAAGTTGAGCAATGCAAAGCTCTGCAACAAAGCTTTTTCCAGATCCGGTTGGTAAAACGACAACACCGCGCTTTTGATGCTGATGCCAACTCTCAACGGCTTCACGTTGGTAATCTCGCGCTTGTCGTTCCACGCGATGATTGATAGGAAGCTTCTTTTCCCATTTCCGAGCGTGATCCGCATATTGAATCTTAGAGGAGAGTGCTTTGTAAACCACAATCGGATATAAATAGGCCGGGCCTCGCGGTGCCTCGATACGTGGATCCCAGGAAAATTCTGCTGGTAGGTGTTGGCATGTCGCTCCTTCGACAATCAGCGTACCATCCTCAAAGTATAATTTCCAATCCATTGTAAACCCTCTCCCCATACATATACCCGTTTCTGGCGATTTAAAAGGACAGAATTAGACCAAAAATGCTCAGTTGGATTTTTCTCACTACACTTTCCTTTGCGACTCCCTTTGAAAACTATCTTCAGTGGGTTGGTCAACGCCGACCTATCGAGAACACAGTAAAACCTAAGTACTTGTTTTTAAACGATATTCATAAAAAAACAGCCTCGCTAATCAAAGAAAAACCTGGCGTCATTCAGCCCTTTGTGCTGGGTCGCAGCGTTAAGCAGAGAACCATTTGGGGATTTCGACTCCGCGCTCCACATCGAGACGTTCGCGTCAAAGTATTGGTCTTTGCCGGCCTGCATCCTTTGGAGTGGGTTGGATCCGAGGTTGCCACGAAATTAATAGAGGAGCTGGTGGCTCATCCCATCGATCATGTTGAATTAACCATCATTCCCGTTGTCAATGTCGATCGGCGTATTCTCGTGGAAAAAGAACTTCTAAAGGGTGAGAAGCAGTATCGGCGTACCAATGCCAAACATGTCGACCTCAATCGCGATTTTGAAATCAACCGACATCCCAAATCCATTTGGCGACATATCATTCACGATTACTACGCCGTGTCCCCTTCTCCACTTTCGCAACCCGAAACGCGGGCTCTCGACTCTCTTGGTGACCAAGAGCGCTTCGACGCAGTGGTGAGCTTACACTGTTTTGGCGGCTATATCTTCTATCCGTGGTCCGGAATTTATGCGAAGACCGATGATGACGCTGAATTTCACAAGCTCGCCAATATCATGGTACAAGCGCAGCGCGACCCCTTCCCGTACAAAGCCGTTCAGCTCTCGCACTGGGGCTTTCCCTTTCGCGCCCCCGGTTCTGAAATTGATCACTTTTATGGCAAATACGGAAGCAAGGCCTTCTTGATTGAATTGACACGCTCTGGTCTCAATCCGCTTTCACCGAAAAGTTTCCAAGAACCTTTTCGCTGGTACAATCCCAAAAACCCCCAAAAGGATATTCGTAGAGGGGTAGATTCGGTTTTGGGCTTGGCGCGATACCTCGGCAGAGAGAAGTGGTCTCTTGACAAATCTCCCTAAGGAAATATTTTAAGGGGTCTAAATTTACTCTTTAAAAGGATGTCGTATGATTGTTGTTGAATCTCTCAGCCGATACTACGGGGACTTCGCGGCGATTGAGAATCTCACCTTCCAGATCGATTCCAAAGAGGTCGTCGGTTTTCTCGGACTCAACGGTGCTGGAAAATCTACCACCCTCAAGATCTTGGCCACACTTCTCAGTCCCTCCAACGGAAAAATCGAAATTGATGGAACGGATCTCGAATCCGCACCTGTATCTTTTCGTTCCCAAATCGGATTTCTTCCTGAGGAGCCTCCACTCTACAAGGAAATGACGGTCAAAGGCTTCCTCGGTCATGTCGCGCAACTGCGGGGCATGCCGCCATCCGAATTCACCCAGCGTTTTCCAACGGTCATCGAACAGTGCCATCTAAAAGGAAAGGAAGAGGCGGTCATCAACACCCTTTCTTTGGGCTACCGCAAGCGCGTTGGCATTGCGCAGGCGATTATTCACAATCCCAAGCTCATTATTTTAGATGAACCGATCAGCGGTCTGGATCCCCTACAAATCGCCGAAATGAGAAGTGTAATCCGCGCACTCAGTACCAATGCAACGGTTCTTCTCAGCAGCCACAACCTCAACGAGGTATCCGAAACCTGTGATAAACTGCTCATCCTAAACAACGGCAGACTAATCGCCCAAGGAACAACAGCAGAACTCGCATCCAATCTTTCGGAGAGCAATATTCGCATCGAAGCAGAACTGGTCGGATCCCGAAAAGACATCGAAAAGCACCTCTCGGAAATCGAAGCGATTCAATCCTTTGACGTTGAGGAGGAAAGAGAGGATTCCCTGATCGTCGGTATCGCATTGAATCAAATCCAGCCCGAGACCCTGGTTCCCCTTCTCGTTGAACGTTCGATTGGTCTGCGTGCACTCCAGAATGCGAAATCGGAGTTGGAAGAAATCTTCATCTCCCTCACCAAAGGAGGTTCCCAATGAAATCCGTACTGCTGCTCGCCAAACGAGAACTGGGCTATTACCTCAACACGACCTGGGGATACGCCATTCTCGCGATGATTTTGGTCATCGATGGTATCTTGTTCAACAGTTTTGCCATGGGTCAAAACACCGAAAGATACTCGACGGACGTTCTTCAAGACTTCTTTTTCTTTTCCTCCGGAACCACGATGATTGCAGGGGTTCTCATCACCATGCGACTCGTCGCTGAAGAGCGGAGTTCAGGCACTTTTACCTTGCTGCAAACCGCGCCGGTTTCAGAAGCCCAAATCATTACCGGAAAATATCTCGGCGCACTCAGCTTCCTAACGCTGATCACCGCTTGCACGATATATATGCCCATCCTTATCGAGATCAACGGAAAAGTATCTTGGGCCCAAATCGGAGCGGGCTATTTGGGGCTGTTCCTTCTCGGTGCGACCACCGCTTCGATTGGTACTTTCGGGTCGGCCATCGCAAAGAATCAGCTCTTCGCTTCCATTTTGGGCGGAATATTCTTGGTTCTAATGTTGCTCGGCTGGCTCCTCGGAAAGGTCACCGAAGCGCCTTTGGACAGCGTTTTTTCCTACATCGCTCTTTTTGACCGACACTTTCAGCCCTTTATGAGAGGCAAGATCAACTCGGAAAGCATCATATTCTATCTCTCCACCACCTTCATCTTCTTGCTGATCTCCATTCGCGTGTTGCAATCCAGGAGAATATCATGAAAAACTACGGACTGACCTATCTCGCCGGAATGCTATGCATCTTTCTCGCGGAGAGAATGCTCTCGGCAGAGGGAAGCGGCCGCATTGCCTTTGATCTTATCGGAGCCGGTCTTCTCGTGTACACCGTGTCTCTGTGTCAAAAGGAGCACAACCCCCAAAACAAAGCCTTCTCTCTGCCGACGGCGTTTGCAGGGGTGGGAATCCTTTCCCTTCTCGTCTACGCACTGGGAACAGATGCCGTAATCGATCGGATCGGACTGGACGACGACGGAGAGCACACGTTCAAAGTCGCTGTATCGTCTATTTGGCCGATTATATGGCTTAGCGGAACCCTGCCGTTTCTCGCACTCAACGTTTTGATTCAAAAAGGCCAAAAGCATGTGAGCCACAAGCGCGCGAAAAATCACGCGATGCAATGGTTGGGATTCGCTTTTGCGATCTCCGCCATTTTCCCCATTAACTACGTGGCACACGAAACCAATGTTCGATGGAACGTCAGCTACTTCAAAACCGCTTTGCCCGGCTCTTCTACGCAAAACATCGTCGCGAATTTATCCTCTCCCATCACCGCCCATCTGTTTTTCCCAACGTCTTCTGACGTACGGGAAGAAATTCGCAGCTACTTCGACCTGCTACAAGACGAAAACCTGCA
>JAYYRF010000331.1:0-7468 GCA_036127535.1 Myxococcota bacterium
CATCTTTTTTTAGCCTTCTCGTTGATTTTGATACTGGGAAGCATTCGAGCGCTGAACCCACAAATCATGATTGATGAATTTTTTCGTCTCTATAGCCCGCTCTTGATGTTCTTTTTGGCGACCTCTTTGATGAATCGACGCGGTGATGCAGAAAGGATATTATTGCTTTTTGCCATTAGCGGTATTGTACCCTTGTTATGCTCGGCTTATCATCTCGCAGATTGTCAAATGAACGAGATCTATCTAAACGGGAGCAATCGTTTGCTCGGCGGCTATCAAAACCTGCGAAATCATGCTCTCATGATGCTGATTTTTTCGTGCTGCGGTGTGTACTTCTTTTTTCGTTTGGAACGCAAACGATACAAATTATTCACCGCCCTCTATACTTTTTTATCTCTTTATTTTCTATACCTCACTTTTACAAGAGCGACACTCATTGTCTTTGGCATATTTTTAGTCACCTATCTTTACATGAGCGGCCGTAGACTTTTGACGGCAACTTGCTTGATCGGAGTCACCTGTATTATCTTCCTCAGTCCTTCGTTACAAAGTAGATTCTATGATTTTGTCCGACTCTTTTCTTTAATAACGGCCACAAACCAAGATTTAAAAGCCTTATCGAGCCTTGGTAGCGGTCGATATGGACTTTGGTCTTCATCTTTATTCGCATATCTCCAAAGTCCTTTTTATGACATTGTTCTCGGACTGGGACTCGGACATCATTGGGTTCTGACCAGAGGCGCGTACAGTGGCTTTATACTGATCAAGGGTGGGTTCGTAGATACCCACAATGATATGTTGCGCATTCTCTACCAACTTGGCCCCATTGCTTTGGGTCTCTTCTTGGGGATAGCCTATCAATGTATACAAGCGGGTCGATGGTTAATACAAAACGCCAAAAACTTTTGGCACCGAGAACTCGGCGCACTGGTCATTTCCTTGACACTGTGCATTTTAATGAACAACGCCTTGAGTAATGGTATCAATAGTCGAACAACCTTTGGTTGGTCATTTTGGATTATTGCTGCCACAGGATTTATCATGAAAAGGGAGCTTCTCAATCGACAGCTACGCTCCGCGACACGGAATATGGAATCTTCCGAAGATATGGCTCAATCATCGTAACGACGAGCGTATTCAACGCTCGGTCGTAAGAAGAAAAGACCTGGGTCTCCGACAGCTGCCAAATGACGAAACATGTTCCATCTTCGCAGTCCATCTGGAACTTCACGACGTTCTGCAGATGCTCTTTATCTCTTCTGCGTGGCCATTCATGCAAAATATCC
Source organism: Myxococcota bacterium (assembly GCA_036127535.1). Classification (GTDB taxonomy): domain Bacteria; phylum Myxococcota_A; class UBA796; order UBA796; family UBA796. Next base: position 1,287 of record JAYYRF010000331.1, read on the forward strand.
CCGTCGCAACTGATTTCAAAACGATACCAATCCAGTTCTTGCGCTAATTCCGACAGGCGAACTAAGATTTGCTCTCTTTCTAAATAGACCAACTCTTTTTTAAATCGCGATGCGGTTTCGAGACGAAGATCTGCTTTTTTCTCTACCTGTTCAAACATCTTGCCACGTCGAACCGTAGAGATAATGTTGGTGTATCCAAGAAATCGTACGGCAACAAAACCGATCGGAACCAGGGCCAAAATCGCAATGGCCGCCAATCTGTCATCTGCATAAATGGACATAAAAGCCAAACTCTCCAAGGCCAATGCCGCGACAAACAGAACCAAAACCGACTGCTTTTGTGAGAAGCCTTTTCGCAGTAAGATATGATGTATGTGGTATTGATCTGCGCTAAATATATGTTTTCCTGCCAAAAATCGACGTAAGATCGCCATTGAAAGATCAAAGATCGGCAAACCCAGTACCATAATGGCACCAACCATCGAAAAAAGCGTGTAGCTCTTTTGAGAAGAATGGACGGCCGTCAATGCTAAGACAAACCCCAAAAACATGCTGCCCGTGTCACCCAAAAAAACCGATGCCGGATTGAGATTGAATACCAAAAATCCAATGGTCGCACCAACGAGAGAAATCAACAACAAACAGGCCAACGTATTCTCTTCCAGCAGACTCATGATAAATAAGGAAAGCCCCGCCAATACAACAACACTACCGGCCAATCCATCCATGCCGTCGATGAGATTAATGGCATTAATGACCAATGTAATCCAAAACACCGTTGCGAGGAGAGACAACCACTCCGGAAATACCGTTAAGGACAGGAACGGTATATTAATCGCCTCAATTTGTATGCCGGAGAAGTAGACGACCAAGGCCGCCGCGACTTGCGCCCCCAATTTAAACAAGGCTCGAATATTGAATAGATCGTCTAGAATTCCGATGGTTCCGATGATCAGCGACCCAAAAACCAAACTGGTCAGTAGGGGTATGTCTTCGCGAAACTCCACGGATATGTTGTTGTCCCACAAGTACATACCAAACAGGGGACAGCTCATCGCGATCAAGATCGCAATCCCCCCTACCCTCGGAATTGGATTCTTATGGATCTTTCTACCTCCAACGGGTTCGTCGATCCAGCCTCTTCGAATTGCAAAATCTCGGATATATGGGGTCAAGAGAACGGAGACGATAAGGCTGATGGCCATCGCTACAATGTAGGTGCGCATTGTTCTCCTCCGCTATCCCAAGCTTCTCGCCTCATACTCCTCATCCGCATAGTAACCGTAGTCGTTGTAGTAGTAATAATAACCATATCCAGATTTACGAACATCCAACTTGTTCACAATTCCACCAATCAGCTTTGCTTTGACTTGGCGCAAACGCGTGATCGCTTGCATAACAATCGGCTTACGGGTTTGATTGGCCTCCACGACCAAAATAACGCCATCAGCAAGAGGCGACAAAATCATTGGATCTGCAACGGCAGTCGCGGGTGGACTATCGATGATGACAATATCGTACTCCTCTTGTAACGTTTTCGGGATCGATGCCATAATATCGTTGCTGAGCAATTCGCTGGGGTTTTGGGGAATCGGCCCGGCAGAGATCACGTCCAAATTATGAATATGAGACGGCTGTATCACAGATGCCAGTTCTTTTTGCTCTAAAAGAACCTCTGACAAACCAAATTCATCCGATATTTCGAACAAGCGATGGATACTCGGTCGTCGCAGATCCGCATCGATTAAGACAACCCGTGAACCGGACATTGCTAAAATGGCCGCGAGATTGGACGATGTAAAAGACTTTCCTTCTCGCGGTACCGCACTTGTGATTAAAATGACACGCGAATCCAAATTTCCCGTACGAAAAAGTACATTGGTTCGCACAGAGCGCAAACTCTCGGAAACAGACGATCTCGGCTTTGTATGGGCAAAGAGAGATCTTTCGCGGTTGCTAGCGATGTCGAGCATATCTTCAGGTGGAATCACCGGTACGACTCCCAAGAGTGGCACACCCAGCATGGCCTCTAAATCCTCTTTGGTCTTGACGGTATTATCCAAGAATTCGATTAGGAAGGCCAATCCAACCCCTCCCATTAATCCCAAAGCAATGGCCATCATCAAATTCAAACTCAAGCTTGGGCTCACCGGGATTTCGTTGGGAATCGCTCGATCTACAAAACGAATATTGTTCGCCTGTATGAACTGCGCCAAGTCGACTTGAGACATGCGCTCGTCCAAAACCGTATACAGCTTTTTATTTCGCTCTGCCTCGAAAATGTGCGATTGCATCTTCATCATTTGTCGGTCTAAGTCCTTAACTTCGGCTTGAATGAGCGCCAACTCTTCTAATAGGGCACGCTCCTTCTCGATTAAAACCTCTAGCTCTGTTCTTTGTGCAGACAGCTCTTGCAGTACCTCGTCATAAATACTTTTAGAATTGCTGCGCAGTTGCTTCTCGAGTGCGATCATATCCGGATGCATGGATTTATAACGAACAGACAACTTATTTTGCTCATCGATCAGCGCAACCCTTCCGTTGAGATACTGTTGCAAAATGCGATCGGTTTTGGAAAATCCTTTGGCCAAAGAAATCCAGTCGTCGGAATTGAAAATTTCTACACGCTTTTGATAATCCGCTTCTACTTGAATTCGCGTTACCTGAATCGTTGTCAAAACCTTCTGTAACGATTCCAGCTTACTTTGGACGTATGTAGACTGCTTCTCAATTCCAATTGGATGATTTTCGAACTTAAAATCATGCACGCGTTCATCTGATTTTTGTTTCTCGTCTCGATAGCGCTGATGTTCTTCTTCTATTTCTTTGAGCGCTTCTCGAACCGTAGAAAGATTGCTCTCCAGATTATTTTCCATGTAAACATTGGCAATTACGTTTGCTATCGTCGCTGCTTTTTGGTGATCTGGATACTCAATTTTAATGTGAACCAGCGTTGTTTCGGGCTGTGGCGAGAGGCGCATGAAGTTCTTGAGAAAATTGACGGGGTCTTCTTTATCATCAAAATCATCAAAACCGTGCTCAAACTTCAGCTTTTCAATGGATTTTGAGAGAATCTTATTGCTGCTCAATATAGCGAACTGCGTCCCATAGTAAACTCGGAGCCTAGAGTCAGATCCAACTCCCATCTCAGATACAGCATCTCCACCTTCTCCACCCATGATACTGGGCGCAATCGGCATGATTTCAATGACGGATTTGGACGCATAATAGCGGGTGGCAAACATTGTCGATATGATCGCAGTAATGATCAATACACCAGAAAAAGAAAAGATGACCGCCCGCCGCTTTTTCAATACGCTTAGGTATTGATAAAGAACCGATTCTGATTCGGGTACCTGGTCATCAAAGATATTTTCCATTTTTCGTTTCTAAAACCTTAGGATTAAACCATCCAAAACGTGAGCGACTCCCCAAAATTGAGATTTCCTTCATAAGACAAAAGCAATCGGGGATCTTGCTTCGCATATACTATCGTACATCAAACGGCTTTCTTTCCTGTAACTTTAATATGAACTCGCCGGTCTGTTGGCTTTATACAAACTCTTTACCTCGCACTTCAATGTAACGAATTATCCCTTTCAAGTGAAGCGTATTACAAAACAATTCGATAGAATTCAAGTTTTTATCCCTTAACCCGACTTATGGAAGAGAAAACGCTGCCTTCTCCTTGGAAAGCATTTATGACACGACCCAATTTTTTTCTTATCGGTCATCCGCGCTCTGGAACCGGAACGTTGGATGGCTATCTCCTTTCGCATCCTGATATTTTTATGGCTGCGAAAGAACTGCACTATTTTGGTTCGGATCTACACTTTAATAATCCTCCGCGCAAAAGAGAAAATTACCTCGCATATTTTCGGAAAGCCTCGCACAAATGTATCGGAGAGTCCTCCACGTGGTATCTTGCGAGTCGTACGGCCGCGAAGGAAATCAAACAATTTGAACCGGAAGCAAAAATTATTCTCAGTCTTCGAAACCCTGTTGATTGGCTTTACTCTCTCCACAGTCATATGGTGTTTGCGGGATATGAGGATACGCTTGTCTTCCAGGATGCATTGAACAAAGAAGAAGATCGTTTGCGCGGTTACCAAATGCCACCCAATGCATACCCCCCGATCGGCGTTCGGTACCGCTCTCTTGTCCGATATCATGATCAAGTACAACGATACTTTAGTGAATTCGGACGCAAAAACGTACATATAATCCTTTTTGACGACCTTAAGAGCCAACCCCAAACCGTCTTAGAAGACGCGCTATCCTTTTTGGGTCTCCCGACGGAATACGAAGGTAAATCCAGGGCGCTGCAAAGTTCTAAAAAACAGAGAAACGCAAATCATGCTCATCGGAGTCGCACCCTGCACCATTGGATAAAAAGTGGAAAGCGTCGGGCGATTCTTCACGGTGTAACCAAGGCTCCCTTACCCGGACCCCGTTTTGTTTTGCGGCTTTTGCACAAACTGAACACAAAAACGACGGAAAGAACAATGATGAATGCCCAACTGCGAACACAGCTCACACAGGAGTTACGAGCCGAAGTAGAAAAAATAGAATCTCTCATCAATGTGAATCTTTCTTCTTGGAAAGGAAAAGATTCAAATATACCATAAAGCATGTTATTTTACACATACCTGTACCAAAAGGTTCAAAGATGGGACTATCCGACGAAGAAAAGAACGAAATCCGCTCTCAATTTTTGGAAGAACTCGAAAAAGAACATCAAAAGCGGGAAGAGCGAGCAATCCGAAAAAGAGAAACGCAGAATAATAATCAGAGCATTCAATCCGGTAAACGAAATTCTGAACTCACACAACTGCGATCCGAAATACGGAGACAATTTTACGAGGAACGCGGATATCGCTTGGAAAAAGACCAAACGGGTCGAGACATGTGGCTCTCTCCATCTGAACAAGAAAATAAACAGAAGAAACGGGCTCGACGTCGAAGTAGCCGTAAGTCTCAAAAAAAACTACTCAGCCTCAATCAAAAGTCTATCGTACTGTATCTGTTCATCATGATGGCTGCGGTGATGTTGGGATTGATCATAACCAAGTAGGTTTCGTTTATGAGATATACAATCTCTGTCATTGTACCCACCTTAAACCGTAGCAAAGATCTTTCTGTATTCGTAGAAAGTTTAAAAGCCCAAACGATACACCCGACGGAGCTGGTCATCGTTGATGCGGGAGCCGAATCTGATTTAGAACAAGAACTACGGATGCAACTACAAGATACCGATATTCAACTACAATATGTGCGAAGCATTCCCGGTACGTCATTGCAACGAAATGTTGCAATGGAAATCGCTGTCGGCGACATTTTCTTCTTTTTTGACGATGATATTATATTGGAACCCACATATATAGAGGAAACCCTTCCCTGTTTTGATTTACCGCATAACCCACCTGTCGGTGCCGTTTTGGGAACCTTTACTTCGCCATACACACTTGGAAGGGTACAGCAAATTTACTCGAAAATTTTTCGCATCTCTCATACGGTAAAAGGAGATCGAGCCAAGATGATGGGCAGTAGCGATATTCAATGGCTCATCCGACCATCAAAGGTCGTCCCGGTTCCCGTTTGTTCCGGTGGTAGGGTCGCGTACAGACGGGAGTGTTTTGAAAAGGAAAAGTGGGATGATTTTTTGCCTGGCTATACCATGGGTGAAGATGTTGAAATCTCGTATCGAATATCCAAAAATTGGACACTCGTACAGACACCCGATGCGCTTCTATTCCATAAAAAGTCAGACGAGAGTCGCGATGCTAGACCCGAACGGATCGCTCGACGCATATTTAGTCGATTCTACATTTTCAACAAAAACCTACCGAAAACCCCGCGTAATATTGGTGCATTTTTGTGGTGGAATATTGGTGTGGTTTCTTTATATGGCCTATCATCTTTGCGGGAAGAGACACCGAAGGCAACCTTAAAGGGAATCAAACGAGGCTATCACTTGTGCCTTCAACAGGTTCGAAAAGGTTCCGTTAAGTAAAAAAAGACAACCGGTGTCGGTTGTCGTAAAAAAAGAAGAGGCCGGCAGTAACCTACTCTCCCACTGGGCTGCCCCAGCAGTACCATCGGCGTTTCAAGGCTTAACTTCCGTGTTCGGAATGGGAACGGGTGGGACCCTTGAAACCATAGCCACCGGCCAAAACATTAAA
>JAYYRF010000332.1:0-3218 GCA_036127535.1 Myxococcota bacterium
GGGAAAAGAGGGAATATCGTATTTGAACGCATCCTGACCCGTATACAGATCCAAACCAAAACGAAACCCCATCGTTCCGACATCATCCGCAAGTCGAACGTACTCATGCCGGAGATTCACCCCCAAGAGACTTTCATACGCTTCTCCGGATGCCCCCTGCTCGAAATCTTGGATTTCCGGCCCTGCGACCAACACCGTCTCTTGTGTCCATCCATCGCGTAGATATTTGTTCCACCGGAATCGAATTTTTTGAAAGCGATTCCCTAGCGCCAGCCCCGTTTGCTCATTTCCTTCAACATCTTTACCCAAGAATCGAAACTGGTCATCGGACAGAAAGAACAAAAGGTCTACAAACTCATCTTCCGACGGTTTATACACCACGCGGGTTTGTAGGTCATAATACCGAGGCGCACGAACGGAAATATCCGAACCGCTCAAAATAGGATTGAGAATGAAATCTGCGTAAGAACGACGGCCACTCAACGATAATGCCCATGTATCGTTAACGCGCTGCTCTGCAAATAGTGTACTTTGATAGATGTCTACAGATAGATACCCCCGAGAACGGTTTGGCAAACCGGGTTTGGTTCTTATGTCGACCAAACCACCCAGTTGGCGACCGTATCGAACGGAGTAGTTGCCCGGTAAAAATGCAACTTCTTCGATGATATCCGAATTCATTACCGTTGTGAGACCCGCAAAATGAAATACATTGGGAATGTTTCCACCATCGATGTAAAAGGCGGAATCCTCGGGTGCTGTTCCCCGAATAATCAGCTGCCCAATCCCGAGGGGAGCACGAGATATACCGGGTAAATTCTGAACGGCTTTGACCACATCGCCCCCCGAACCCGGTAAAAAGGAAATCTCCTTCGCGCTCAAAAATCGTTCCGTTAGCTCCGAACTGGGCAATCTCTCTTCTACGAGAATTTCTTCATCAAACTGCAGCGCCGCTTTTGCTTTGTCCCGTATCAAAAAGAATCGAAGTTGCGAAACTTTACCCTCCTGAACCGTGACGTTTCTCGTTTTAAAACCGAAGGCTTCCCTTTCTGCTTTTAAAATCCATTCGCCGTTATCCAAGCCACGAAATCGGAATGCACCGGTATCATCCGTTCGAACCAAGGCCTTCTTTCCATCCGGCCCAACCGCGCTCACCTCCACCCTCGGCATGGGTTTACGGATCCCCGCCTCCAATACCCTTCCTTCAATAACCAAAGACGGTACCGCTTGCGGCTCAAAAACAAATCGGTATTGAATCACCGATTCTACCGGCTCACCGGCATCATCAAGGGCGGGTGTAAACCCATAGTTTAAGATGGCATCTACTGCCGGACGTTCAAAGGCTTCCTCCGCACTATCGAGCACATCGGCTTTCATCACCTTGCCTTCCGCTGATAGGTAGAGCTGGAGCAATACAACTCCACCAATGCCTTCTTGCAGTTGTTTCTCGGGATAATCGACCGATGCCACATATAAAACGCTGGGCAGTTTGGCTTTCGACGGAACCGATTCCTCAAGCGGCGCATCGGCCTCCGGGGATGGGTCTTGTGCAAATAAAAAAGGTGAAATCAGTATAAAAAACATCGGGAGCAAAATATGATATAGATCAGTTCCTATGCCCAATATGTAGCAGACTGGTCGGTGATGTAAAGGACAAAATAATTTCATTCCGGAATCCAACGGATTTCAAAGGTGATATATGTCCGATTGGAAGGTGTTTATGTTTTTGCTCTTTGGTTTATTACAGGGTTGGGCAGCTTCGCTTGCGGGTGTAAGCCTACCCGATACCGTTAACGTTGCCGACCAAACCCTTATTTTAAATGGAATTGGTCTGCGGGAAAAGTTTTGGGTAGACGTGTATGTTGCCGGCTTGTATCTTCCTGAAAAAAATAAGAATGGCTTGGACATTATTCGCGCTGAGGTGCCCAAACGGATCTCCATCGAGTTTATTTATCATTCGGTGAGCAAGGAAAAAATGAAAAATACGCTGGAGGATAACCTAAGACAAAATCCCGAACTGGAAAAATCCGTTCGACCCAAAATGAAGCGGGCGTATGCATGGTTTGAAGACTTTCGTGCGAAAGATACTCTTATCTTCGAATACATACCCAACAAAGGCACCACCATCTTTATCAATCAACAAAAGAAGGGAGTCATTGAGGGGAGCGATTTTATGACGGCAATTTTCACGATCTATCTCGGGCCAAACCCTGCCTCTGAACCGTTAAAGAAAAAGCTGCTTGGGCTTTAGAGGATTTAGAGCGTCGATAAGAACGAGAGGAGATTGTTTTTATCCTGTTCCGACAGAGACTCAAAGGCTTGCCTTGAACCTTGGGCTTCCCCATAATGCCCCATTAGAATGGCATCTTCGAGCGTAGGAGCAGAGCCGTCGTGCAAGTACGGACCGGTGTGGATCAAGCCCCACAGCGGCGGTGTGCGATACTCCGTGGGAAGTACATCCGGAAAGATATCGACCAAAATCGCTGGATTCGGAGCAACGTCGTGTAAGAGGAGATCCGTGTAACTCGGCACGGAAGCTAGGTGGCATTTCCCGCAAGAGACCTGTTCAAAAAGAACGGCTCCCGCTTCAGGATCTCCATCAATCGTTGCATCTTGCCCTTTGGGCGCCTCTAATTCTTGCAGGAAAAAGAGCAACGCTTGGAAGTCACTGTCTGGAAGTTCCGGATCGGGACAGCTATCAAAATCGTCGGCGACCGTAAAGTCTGAGAGAGATGGCTCGACCGTCATACCGAGTTCTTTGATGAGGGCATCGGCGACGAAATCACTCAGCGAAGGAATGTCCGCTTTCCAGCCATATCTTCCCAAGCGACCATCACTGAGAATGTGACCGCGACCGGAGATCCCATCGCCATCTGCATCGTAAGGGTCGGCAAACGCCAATATTTCGGCTTCTGTGCGGTTTTCAAAGTACCCCATTCCCAAAGCGAGAGGAGGATTGCGCCATTCGACAATATTTGCTTGCGCATCGATTTTGGCGGGTAGCTCAGTCCAAAGAGCGCTTCGCGGAAGCACGCTTTCGGATAGGGAGGTATATTCACCGCTTTCCGGATCTCTAAATCCATATCGCAAAACGTTCACGTCCAAACCACCGGCGCCCCCCAAAATGGGATCTTGGTGACACGCGCGGCATGAGTCGGCATTGAAGTGAGCGTTTAAACCCATGTCCTCAATTACGCTTTTGTCGAACACTTCGGCTC
>JAYYRF010000333.1:0-2837 GCA_036127535.1 Myxococcota bacterium
TATACCGAAGGAGAACCCAAGCGTTCTAAGCCACTGGACTCTTGGATTTATCGATTCAGAAGAGCGATCTATCGCGAATCGATTCTCAGCCAAAGAACCGAGGAAAAAGATAAAAAAGCAGCGGCCAACGTAGGTCAATTTATGGAACGCAATCTCAGTCAAATGGGCTATGGCTACTTGGTCAAAGCGATGCGCGTATACAACACCGCAACGGCATACCAACGCTGCTCTGTCATTCGGAACATGCTTCTCAATGCCAGTAAGCCACAGTATTGGGCATATGCACGCGACATTTTCAACGTCTATTCCGATCACGACTGGCCTGATGCCATGGTTCAAGTCACCCTCCTACAATTGTGTGAACGCATGAGCAAGTCTGGTAACCCGGAGGAAGGAGAACGGCTTATACAAGAAGGATTACAATGGGCGCGAAGCAAAGAAGATAAAATTACACGCGCGGCGATTCTAAGTTCTGGAGCCGATTTGGATCGCCGACGTCAAGATGTCCTCCGCGCGCGCGAACGGGCACAAGAAGCGCTCAACATCTATCGAAGTGTTGAAAACTCGGAAGCGCAGCAAGGTATGACCTTGAATAAGCTCGCGCTGATCGAACTACAAGATAAGAAGTACAATGCGGCGATGGATAAAATTCGAGAAGCCGAAAAAACGGCTGCTATCCCACCCGTACAAGCGATGTGTCGATTTATCGAGGGTTCCATTCAAGCCCAAGGCCGGAAGAAGGAAAACTTCGAGAAAGCCGCCACATTCTTCCATGAGTCAAACCGCTTGGCTGGACAATCCGGAAATGCCATGCTCGCATTGGAATCGGGCATGAAATTGGGAGAGGTTCTCCTCAATTCTCAACAACCAGCGAAAGCAGCCGATGTAATTCAACAAGTTGCTATGATGGCCAATCGCTTACAGGCTCCCGTTCAAGAGCGACTTTGTCACGCCATGCTCGCACAAGCCCAAGGCGGTTTGAAAAACTTTGAATCGGCCTTAAAGGCATCACAACGAGCGCTTAAGATTACACAAGATCTCAAACTGACTGGTTTGGAAGCGTTTGATACGTTTCAAGTAGGCCGCTTTAATATGGAACTAAAAAATCCGACCGAAGCAGTGGCTTTGTTCAAACATGCCCGCTCGAAACTACCGGCACAAGCCAACCCTAATTTTCTAAAAGAACTCCTCTTTAGTCTTGCAGGAGCACAAATCCAAATCGGTGAACTTCGTTCTGGAGAAGAAACTCTTCGAGAAGCACTCTCTCCCGCTAAAATGACGAACGATCAGCAGCGCCTCATGGCGGCTCATTTCGAAATCGCACGTTTGGCAAAGAACCGCGGAGATAAGAAGGATGCTAAAACCCAATTCAATCTTGCGTTGGCCATTGCAGAAAAAAGTAAAAACGCCGAGTTTCGCCGTCGCATAAAAGATGAACTCAAGCAGCTCAGATAATCTCTGCTCCATCCTCGTAATCAGGTCGCCAGTTCGGCGGCCTTTTTTTATGATTCGATCCGATAGATGTCACCGGTTGCAAAGTCGGCGAGGTACACGCTCCCTTGCACGTCTCTCCCAAACGTTGAGATTAGGAGACCGGCTTGAGAAATCTCTGTCGCGTTGTAATTCGAGTCCATCGCCCATATACGTCCTGAATTAAAGTCTCCAAAAATATATGAGCCACTCAGAACCGACCCATCGGTGACATGGTAACCACCAGTAATCGAATTCCCAAGACTGTGATCGTATTCAAAGACTGGTGGAACGAAGTCACCATCCGTACACCGAGATTCCTTCGGGAAGCAATGCTTTCCCTCTCGATGTTTCCAACCCAAATTATCTCCTTTTTTTGCGACGGATACCTCTTCGTACTTTCCTTGTCCAACATCTGCAACGTAGAGTTCTCCCTTGGGGGAAAATGAAAACCGCCATGGATTTCTGACACCCCATACCCAAATGCGGCTGTCCCACCCCTCCATTTCATGAAAGGGATTGTCTTCAGGTACCTCGTATGCTTCCTTTGCTCCAGGTGTTGGCTTAATTCTCACGATGCTGCCCAAAAGAGTGTCTCCGTTCTGCCCATGATTGTGAGGATCATCTCGCCATCCTCCATCACCGAGCCCAATATAGAGATGGCCGTCGGGTCCAAACTGTAACTGTCCACCGTTGTGGTTTGCGTAGGGCTGCTCCACTTCGAGGACGGTGCGGATTCGTTTTGACTTCCACGTATTGAAGTCAATCACCTTCCATTCTGATATCTCTCCGCGTGCGGGGCCTTTTTTGGGGGAACTGTGTATATAGAAGATTCCGTTTTTTTCATACTTTGGATGGAATGCCAAGCCGAGGAGTCCTTGCTCAGAACCCGTACGAACGTCAAGTGACAGAAAGAGTTCCTTTGAAGCGGGAGAATCTATTCCAGCCGTTATTCGGTATGCTTTCCCTTTTTTTTCCAGTACGATCATCGTATCCGGATGTTTTGCAGGGAAACGAATTTCAGTTGGCTGTTCAAACCCAGAAGCAACTCGGTTTAAACGAACTTGTGATGTTTTCGCCTGGGCGACGGGAACCGTATAATTTTGGGGATAATGCTCTGACACAAACTGTTTTGCGTCTTGGCAACCCAACAAGATGAAGGTAAAAAACATGAAAGACCTCGCATGATACACATATCACACGAGGTTCAACACACAAACACAAAGAAAAAAGAAGAGGCCGGCAGTAACCTACTCTCCCACTGGGCTGCCCCAGCAGTACCATCGGCGTTTCAAGGCTTAACTTCCGTGTTCGGAATGGGAACGGGTGGGACCCTTGAAACCATAGCCACCGGCCAAAACATTAAA
>JAYYRF010000334.1:0-3872 GCA_036127535.1 Myxococcota bacterium
TACAGTACGGCACGCAATCTAGAGGAATTCGCAGACGTTCTTCCTCCCGAAGACGAAGAAGCGATTCAAGATGCCTTGGACAATGCAGAAGATGCGATGGAGCTCACCTCGTTGGATGATGTACAAAGCGCACACGACGAACTCTACAAAACAGCCCAACTTCTCGGTGCAGCCATCTACAAAGAAGCACAAGGCGGTGCGAAAGACAAGGAAGATGACATATCACTTGATGGTTTAGAAGATGATGATCTCCTGGGTGACTTCGATTTAGACTCCGATACCTTCAGTGATCTCGATCTCTGATATCACAACTTGCAACCAAATGAACGCGAAAATATTTCGCAACACAGACTGTGAAAAGACAAAACCACTACATGACACTCGGGCTCCCTAAGGGAGCCAGTCCGGATGAGATACGAAAAGCGTATCGAGCACTGGCGCTCCGTTACCACCCGGACAGGAACCCCGACGACCAAGAAGCCAGTACCAACTTTCAGGCCATTGTCGAAGCATACCAGGTATTATCGGATCCCGAACAGCGTAAGCAGTACGATCGGTTTGGTGCACTTGTTCGCTCCGATGGACGCCCACCGCAAAAGGAGGATTTGAGCGCCTTTTTTTCCGATAAATTCTCCGGCATTTTCCAAAATGCCAACAACAGACGGGGAGAGAGCATCCATACCAACATCAATATTTCATTGGAAGACGTCGCCCGGGGGACCGAAAAAAGTCTCCAAATTCGTTGCGAGATCCATTGTGGTCTCTGCGTCGGTTCAGGTGCCGCAAAGGATGGAAAACAGATCTGTACGGAATGCGCTGGTAAAGGCCGAAGTGGAAGTCTCCTTTTTAAAAAGCAATGTATTCGGTGTGGTGGCAGGGGCTACCTCATCACCAAACGATGTCGAAAATGTGGAGGAACGGGTCGCATAGATCGTTCAGAAACCATTGACATCAAACTTCCTGTCGGCGTGGTCGCCGGCCAAAGACTGCGGATAAAAGGTAGAGGTCATGCTGGATACGGAAACGGTGCGCCCGGCGATCTGTATCTGCTCATTCAAATTACCGAGCACGAGATCTTCCAGCGACGGGGCAATGATCTCTTCTGTGACATACCAATATTGTGGAGTGAAGCCATCTTGGGAACTGAATTATGCGTTCCAACCTTAGAAGGAACCAGTCTCATCCGAATACCAAAAGGAACAGCGTCACACCAAGTTTTCCGACTTTCGAATCGGGGAATTCCATCCAAAGAAGGTAAAACGTACGGAGACATACATTATCGTGTTATTGTGGAAGTACCAACGCTGTCGTCTCAGCAAGAACCGATTATTCAATCCCTCCAGCAGCAACTCCCCCCCTCATCTCACCCCAAATTACAAGCCTTCCGAAAAAACCTACAAGAGCGTGAGCAATCTTAATGTCACTCCCAAACATTGTTTTTCTTAGTTTTTTGTCCCTGAATATATGCTCAGCCAGCCCCCAGAGTAATCCTCAAGTAGAGACAGAAGCACAGCTAATCGACACCATAAAAAAAACCGACGACCAATCCGAGCAAGCGGAGGCTCAATTGAAGCTGGGCGAACGATACCGACTTCAAAATCGTCTTCTTGAAGCCCTGCAACTCTTCGAAGATACCGCCAAAAATTTCCCCAATCAGCAGACGAAGTCAGCAGCCATCGTCGGAATCACCCTCGTGAATTCCGAACAAAACATCAGCAACAACACCATTGCCACACTTGAACTCTACATGGACAACGAGCAGGTTCTGCGCAGTCAAAAAGCAGATCTCTTTCGCATTTTGTCGATAAACGCCAAGAGTAAGAATGACCTTGAATCTGCGCAGTATTACGCAAACAAAGCCTGGGATAACAGTACGCCAGAAACACAAGCCCGGCTCCGAAAAGAGTTGGGTGTTCGAAAGTCCACTGAAATTGCAGAAGAAGTCATCGACGAATCCAACCTAGAACCCATTCGAAAGGCCATGCAAGACCGACGCTTTGCACAAGCTCGTAAGCTCATTGAGAACGTGAATCGAGAGGATCTGTCAGAGAAAGAGCTTCTGTATCTAGACTCCGCGGAAAAAAGGGCGCTGAATAACGATCCCTTTAGCCGTGGCAAGATTGGCGTTCTCCTTCCCCTAACCGATGAGAAGTATCAACCGGCCGCAGAGGAGTTTCAACAATCGATCAACTTCTCCAATTCTCAACTCACCGAGCCCTTTGAAATTGTCTACTTCGACACCAAAGGCTCAGAAGAATCCGCCGTCGAGGGTGTGGAAAAACTGGTTTTGGAAGAGGGATGCTCTTTACTCATCGGTCCGTTGCTCAAAACAACAGTCCAACCCGCAGCCCAAACGGCGCAAGCCTATGAGATTCCCATGCTCACACTGAGCAAGAGTACCGCACCGTTGGACGAGGGAGACTTCATCTTCTATGTGAATATCTCCCCTAAAATTCAACTGGAAGCCTTAATACGACATTCGATTGTAGACCGCGGATGGAAAAAATTTGCGGCTCTTGCACCCGATACGCCACACGGGCACAAAATCGTAGAAGAATTTAGCGCGGAGGTACAACGTCTCAATGCCGAATTTGTCCGGAGCCAGTTCTATGATCCCAAAGCACCGCACTTTATAGACGCCGCGCGTGTGTTTGCGCAAAAGGATGACCCAGAACTCAGCGAAGAGGATCGAGAGGAAACCCCTCCATTGGTCGATTTTGATGCCCTATTTATTCCGGATAACTATCGCCGCTCCCCTTTGGTGGCAAGCGCGTTAGCATATGAAGGATATTCAATCGGTCATTTTGACTCTGGACACGAAATTCCCAAAGTGCACCTTATTGGTCTGAAAAGCTGGAACGATCCTCGCATTCTCAATGCTGGCGGCCAGTACATCCTCAACAGTATATTTGTCGATGCCATTTGGATGAACACCGAAGCAGAAAACTTCTTGGGCTTCAAAGAAAAATTCAAGGAAACACTCCAAAGAACCCCTAAAATCTTTGATGCCATCATTTTCGACACCTTGCATTTTGCAGAGAAAGGTTCACAGGCAGATTCGCGAAACGAGATACAGAGTAACTTCTTATCCTTACGACTCGCCTCATCCTTAACTGGTGGAATTCAATTCAGTGAAAATCGGGAAATCGACCGACAACTCATTCTATTAGAACTGAAAAAAAGTGGCATAAAACCATGGGTGGCACCGGAAAAGTGATCCCGATCGAACGGAACGATGAAAGAACTTGATATTATACATGAACTGACAAAAGGATGTAATCTCGCACCCAAGATGAATGGTGTCGGAGATGATTGTGCCCTCTTACAAGGGAATGGAATTGTCACGACCGACACCATGGTCGAAGGCGTTCACTTTGACGATCGTCTCTCTCCTAGCGACGTCGGCTGGAAACTCGTTGCTGTTAATGCATCGGACATAGCCGCTATGGGTCGCTATCCAAGTTGGGCAACCCTAAACTTAACCCTTCCCAAGGCAAAGAATAAAGATTGGTTGATCGAATTTTCCAAAGGAATGCGAAGTGCCCTTTCAGAATGGGATATATCGCTGGTGGGCGGCGATGTCGTACGAGGACACAAACACGTAGTGGCCTCAATGACCATGGGAGCATTTGGACGGAAAAAGCTTGTTTGGCAACACGAGGCCGCCGTCAAGAATACAATCTGGGTAACCGGCTATCTCGGTGAGGCTGCAGCCGGCTTCTTCGATAAAAACGAAGAGGGGCTAAAATGGCTACGTCGCCCCTATCCACCCATCGAATTTGGACATAATCTTGGGAATATCGGAATTGCCACCTCCATGATCGATATTTCAGATGGTCTACATCAAGATCTGACCCGCCTTTGCATGCGTA
>JAYYRF010000335.1:0-6774 GCA_036127535.1 Myxococcota bacterium
TCGATCTTTAATTCGTAGGGAATGGATTGAAAGCGCATCAGACCGAGAACAACAAACCCTGACGCAAGAGCAATCACCCCCAAAATTGCCAGTGCAATGATCTTACCGTTGTTTTGAATCCGTATGGGCAGATTATGAAGAGCATAAGACGGTTTGAGTTGCGTGCGCTTTTGGAAGATCTGCGGCATCGTGGATGCTCCATACACACACTGTAGCCGATTTCCCTTGACCGCAAGACTGGTCTCTATGTCGGAAACTTTCGCTTGAAGTTTTCCGCGCAGATAGAAAGAATTGGTGGTGGCAATCTCAACGAGCTGAGAGAATTCTTGATGCTGCGGTGTGTGATTGGGTAGAGAGAATTTGATGTATACCTTCCTTTCTTCTCTCGGTGCAAATGCGCGCAGCGCAATCACATCCGATCCCTCTTTGATTTGCCCCTCTTCTTCCCATGCCACAATTTGCATGTCATCGGCGCAAACGCTGGCCGCCCACGGAATTCCACTTTGCCACTGGCCGTCTACGTTCAAGGAGGGGGTCAACTCTTGGTTGTTTAGGTATAGATTCGCTTTCTCTACAACTTGATGGTGAAGATTGTTTTTTACATTAATTTCAACGAGACAATAGACTTCCGTGTCGTTGAACTGAACATCATCTTGGCACGACGGCTCCCCGATACGAAGAGATAGCACATCATCGTCGATGGGCTTAAGGCGAATGGGTACGCCGTGAAGTTTCGCGGGAGAGTCTTTACAAGCCGTCTTCTTCGCCAAGCGCTGCAGTACGGGATTCCACAAAAGACCATCGGAAAGCGGAGTGTCTTGTTCTGCGACGGCCCCGTCGATGTATCGCGCAATGGATAACGATTCTTCTTTTTTCGAAAAGTACATTCCATAAGTGAACATGGATGTTCCACACATCCAACTGCATCCAGCACCGTAGTTCAAAGGATAGGTTACGATGGCCGCGATGTCTTTTTGATCGTTGATGTAATCATAAAAACGTTTGTTGCGCTGCGCCTCTTCCGTCTCAAGCTCTGAGGCCGAGTAGTCTATGATGTTATCTGTCATCAACCAAACCATCGTGTCTTCGTCAATATTGGACTGCACCTTCTCCAAGGCCTCTTGCATCAACGTTGTACCGCACGTTCGGGTTGCTCTACAGGGATTGTCTGGGATGGCATCGATCCAGTCTTGTATTTCATCTGCGGTGTGCGTACCGACCGCGTACGGAAATCGGAGTGTGGAACGCGAAGTGAATTCCGTCAAAGCTTTGCCGGGTTCAAAGCACCAAACCTTACCGTTGAAGAGTAAGATCTCGAGTTGCATTTCGGAATTGGGACTGGCCGCCTTGATCCATTGTGCTACATGCTCGGAAAATTGAGATGAACCGTAGTAAAAGTCATTGAGACAACGCTTTCCTTTTTTTTCGTCGCACATTGCGCAGCCTTCGATCGGCTTTACCTTCTTGGCGTCCGCTCTCCACCCTGGACACATGGAGCCCGAGTAATCCAACAACAAAACCGACTTTTGCGGCAAGGGAACCGACTCGGTATTCGCCGTTTCCGAATGAACCACGTCCTCTAACGCAACATCTGGACATTTTGGAATGGGATCACCCGAACAAGCGATTAAAACCATCCACAAATATACGAGATTAAAAAGCATCTTTGTTCCTTTTCGTTTGGCTTCCGGTCCATTTTCGAAGAATCAAAATCGACTCTCCCCCAAAATCACTTTCATCTCGGATTTTCCATCGTCTGCGACCCGTTGGGATTACGCGTCCCAATGGACTATCCGTAATGGTGGGATCACCGTTGAATTTGAGTTTTACCAACGCCACAAGTTTGTTTCGGTGTACGATCTCTACCGATTTCAGACGAGAACAACGCACCTTCTGCGAGAGTACTTCCTCGTTCAGAACAACTTGATAATAGCTCGGCCGGAGCAGTATACCCAATCCAGCGAAGGCAAACAGACCTCCAAAGACCAACGATACCCCCATCACAGCCGGCCAATAGGACGGATTTTTTGTTTCCATGGACACACACCGCGTCGTGCTCGCACGGGTCGTGTAAAAGCTTTGGAATACCGATGGCAAGCTCTCTATACCATAGATGGACTGCAGTTGATGTTTTGGAATGGCAAATTCTGTTTCTAAATTTTCGATCTTGACTTTCACGTTGCCTTGGAGAAAGAATCGAGGGTTTTGGGCTGATTGGATGTAATCTCCTGCCGTTATCAACACCTTCTCTACCGCATCGACTTCTCCTTGGACAACAAGATTTTTCGATTCATAAGGTTCGATTTTATCGATTTTTTGCTTAGAACCGATCGAGACACTCTTTCGAAAAGCACCAGCAGACAATGGGCTCGCCTGATAAAAAATTTCGTCTTGATCTTGGCCATAGGGAATTAATGGAGAACTCTCTACCGTAACGGTTCCACCAAGAATTCGTCGATGCCCCAACTGATTGGTAATTCCGACCGTACTGGAGCAAATTCTCCTGGTTCCCACTTCTGTTAGCGTACATTGAACCCCCCCTTCAAAGGCGATGTTGATGAGATGAAGGTAGTCGGGCTTGAGTCGTATGGGAGCGCCGGGAGAGGGAGAAGCGGTATCACTCACCCTCGCAAAAGCGCTTTGGTTTCGCTCGACCGACAAAGGACCGCCATTCGCATGCCATGATTGATACTCTATTTCACCGAGCGCCTGGTGTGTTCCATAATACATTGCATAGATCATGATCGTAGAGCCCTTGAGCCAGTCTCCACGACTGACGGGATAGGCATCTATGATTTGCCAACGTGCATCCGACCTGAGACGCCGGTAAAAGTCTTCGTTGAGCTTGGCCTCTTTTTTCTGTTCCTCGCTAAGATTTTCTCCCTTATCTATGATGTTATCCGTGATAATCCACAATATGCCGCTTTCGGCTCCATTGCGCTGAAAGATATCCGCGGCCGCGTCTAAAACCTTGTCGGTACGGGTCTCTTGGTAGGGTTCCTTCGAGTCGTAGTAATCCCACGGCTTCTGGGGCAGACTCCCACCGATGCTTTGTGCTGTAATCTTTTTCAAAGCCTCTTCTTTGGAGTCAAACTTGGGCTTCCGTAAAAAGCGTTGGTTTGCCCCCAAGTAGAGCCCCCCGGCATCTTCCAAAACCTGCACGTTGCGATTAAATAGGAGGGGATAATATTCTGCTGCGCCGTCGAACGAAAATACGCTGTCTTTTAGAAGGGTTTGGAATTCGGTTTGCTCCCAAAAGTATACCGGACTGTTTGCTTTCACCCCCGGTGCATATCCACCATACATACTTCCAGAGTGATCCATTGCAACCACGATTGGCAAGGCCTGTTCGTTATACGACTTTGCTTCACCCTTGAGTTGCCCGTTGAAGGTCGGATCGGGTAAAACGGTTTCTCCTTTTACAAAGAGCGTGTCTTTGTTGCACGCGCGGTGATTCTCATCCGAAGCAATTAGGGCATCGATCTCTGACTTGGCACCTTGCTGACTGAGCGTGCATCCCAACAGATACAATAAAATCATCGCTATAGACCACCTGTTTTCACAATCTCGTAGGCATATACCTTGCCATCATTGGCAACAAACACTTCTCGTCCCGATAAAGCGAGAGCACTTTGATAGCGCGGTGAACCATCTATAAAATGCTCGGTAAATGCGCCAAATGCCTTTGAACCCCAATTGAGGGGCTCCCAGTGTAATACAATCTTTTGCGCCAAACGAACCAAAACACCTGCACCACAAATGATCGGGGGCGTATTAGACCGCGTACCGATCTCACCAGCGGTCAAGGTACTACAGATCAATTTCGGCGGCTCTCCGAGTGGATTTTTCAAAGAGAGGTAGACCCCTTTTTCGGTACTGATGGCGACCATCTCTCCGAATTCTCTGGTATTGGGGTAATGAGAAGAGGCGCCAATACTGATCGAGCGAATCTCGTTGCCCAATTGACCGTAGTCTTCTTCTTTCCACCGCAAGGGGGTCTTGGTATTGGGTAGAAGAGAGCGAAAAAGAATGACCTCTTTGAGTCTTTTTACGGTGTAACGGTGAGAAGCCATCCAAATTTCGTTTTGCCCCAAACTGTTGCTGGCCAAAACCAGTCGAGGGGACTCTTCTACGCCCCATACAAAAGGGGCTTCCCAACGATACTCCTTAACCTTTGGCATCTTATTGAGAATATCGGCCAAAGAAACGCAAAAAACGCTCCCAATCGTATTGACCCAAATGAGTTCCTGGGTGTCCGGATTGTACACCGGTGGCGCAGCAGATTGGTCAGCCTCAATTTCGCAAAGAATCTCACCCTTCGCATCGTAAATCGATAAATAGGATTGAACGAGTGCTTTTCGAATAAACTTCGTTTGCCAAAGAACAAAGAGCGGGTGCGGAGCTGATATTGCGAGAGGGGGCCCCATAAAAAGACATCCGTCACGGGGAAGAAGTGATTTTTTTTCCACCCGCTTTTCTTTGGAATACATCGCGAGATCCCACAAAATCGCTTCCGAAGACTTCACAAGCATAGCGTGTGTGCCGCGAATAGCCGGACAGAAGCGTATTGTTTCGTTTTTAGATACCCCATTCGGCCATGGAAAGGAATGGATTTCTTCGGACGCGTTTCGATCGACTTGGATCAAAGTGCCTTGTTCTGTGCATACGATCAGAAGTCCGTTCACAATGTTGATGGAGACAATTTGGGAGACTTCAAATTGACTGTCCAAGAGGAGTTTGCTCTGCCATTTCAATTGCAATTCGAAGTTCTCTTTTTTGGTTGGCAACCCAAAAAGGTAACCGTGCTTGTCGACTTG
Source organism: Myxococcota bacterium (assembly GCA_036127535.1). Classification (GTDB taxonomy): domain Bacteria; phylum Myxococcota_A; class UBA796; order UBA796; family UBA796. The sequence goes on from JAYYRF010000335.1 coordinate 4,818, forward strand.
ACTGCTGCTCTTGGTGCTGTTTCCACCATGCTCCAGCCAGTCCAAGGGAGAAGCATGCTGTAATCGTCTACCCGAAAAAGAACAGAAACGCGCATTGGCCTTGCGCGGCCACGGAATGGATACGCCATTTCGATTCATTTGCATCCACTCAAAGGGACGTCCACAAGACTTGCAAATATCCAACACATGATTTTCCGGCAGGTGTTGAAACTTGTTGATGGTTCCCAACACGGCGCCACAAGAAGGAAAGGGACAGATGATCTCGTGATCAAAACGGCGATTTAAATCATCCCAACGATATCTCATATTCCTACAATCACCTGTGCAACACGAACCTGCTTGTCCCCTTTGGCGTCTAAAAGACCGACGTGCTCGACGGACAGAATAATATTTTTTAGCTCGGCGGATACATTCTCTGAGTCTATCGTTTGTTGCTCTGCGGAGAAGTAGGAACGATACGGTACCAATGGTTCTATCTGAAACCAGTCGAGTTCTATACAGGATTGATTCAAGTCCCCATAGAGCAAGCTCTGCAGTTCGTTTCGAATGGCTCCGGCTTGATCTTCTCCTTCGAAGGAACGCTTACAGACATAGGAGTAGAATTGTGAGATTTTATCCAGCAGAAATAAAAACTGGGACTCTTTCCAATTTTGTTGTTTTTCCAAAGACCAATTCTCGTAATCGAAGATTTCGGTTTGAAAGTCATCCAGCAGCGCAATCCCCTCGGCCTCGAACCGCTCCATTGCGTCCTCTTGTCCTAACTGGGACTTGTATTGTTCAAAATTACTCTTTAAACCTTGGAAGATTTCATTCAGGCGATGGTATGGTTGGGCTACCTTTGTGTCATCGGATTGTTGAATTGGATCTTGCGAAGCCTCTTCTCTGCTCGCTTCCGGCTCATCCTCTAATCCATCGAGCATAAAGTCAAAGGAAGCTCCATCATCTCCCTCTTCTTGCTCCGGCTCTACAAAATTCGGATTTTCTTGCATCACGGTCTCTTCCGCAGAAATTTCATCATCCAAAGCGTCCAACATAAAGTCGAAGCCTCCGTCTGAAACCGTCTCTTCAGAAGTACTTGCTGCCTCGACCTTTGCGGGCGCAACCGTCGGACGGCTCGGAGTCTCCACAGAGGTTAACCCTGAAAACAGCGGCGACAAACCCTGTGTCTCTCTTCGCTCCCGCTTTCTCTGCAAATGTTCTTTGTGCGCTTTGGAGTAATCTTGAACCGATATCTTCCGCTCTTCGGCCTGGATATAATCGTGATAATCCTTGACCCGCAAAAATTCTCCTGACGATGGAATCTGTGAACCTTCTATCTTCCGTAATTTGTTTACACTGCTAATCAAAGAGTGGATCGGGCGGGTACCTTGCTGTAAATCTTTCAACTTGCCCTTGAAAGACTTGCGCAGTCGTTTGGGAACACTTGAAAATCGATCGCTCTTCTCGTCGCTCATACATTTTCCCCAATTTAAGCCGAAATTACCACACGGGCGATACGCATCGGATGCCCTTCCATAGATTTTAAGCCGACATGGTCGACCCGTACAATTTTTTGTTCACAATCATAACGACGATCGACATCAACAGACTGATGTACATCATTATCAAACTCGGTATCAAAGGGAATGATAACGTCCAATTGAAACCAACCCCTTTTTTGAACAGAACGATTAATATCTTGGTACAGATATCTCTCCATGCCCTGCTTGATCGAAAAGGCAACCTCTTCACCGTCAAAATTCCAGCAACACACCGAAGAGTAAAGAGCGGAGAACTCGTCGAGTATAAACAAAAAATCACTCTGTAGCCACCGATTCCGCTCCGCCTCAGAAAGATCTTCCCATGAATCGAGCGTGCGACATTCTTCTTCCAAAAGGGGAATGACTTGCTGCTCAAATCGTAACACAGCAGGTCTTGGTCCTAGCTTATCTTTCCAATCTACCCAATTTTGTAAGAT
>JAYYRF010000336.1:0-2534 GCA_036127535.1 Myxococcota bacterium
ATCACACAGGAACCCTCTTGGCAACGGGGGGGGGAGAAGCGGTAACCGTTTGGAGTTTCCAGGGCAATGGACCAGAAGGAACGGAGCCTGGCGTACTCGATTTTCATGTTCAACCCATCACGACCCTCGAGTTTGCTCCTCGTGGGATGCGTCTCGCATCCGGTGCGCGTGATGGTGCGGTGATCTTGTGGTCTCTCAAAAGTCATGGAGAGGGAGGCGCTTCGGGCGCCGCCTTGGTCGGAGATATCGTCTCCGAGTTGATTTGGAGACCGGATGGTCGAGGGCTGGCCGCTCTCGATGCAAATGGTGGTGTCACCGTGTGGCGTGTGGGTAAATAAGGCTGATGCTTTGAAAAGAGCACGAGACGGTATATCTCACGAGATTCTATTCGGAGAAAGCCGTTTGGCTCTTTTCAGAACGTCATCTCGCACCATGGGATTTCGAGACGGAACTCGTGAACCTCGATTGATTTTATCAACGTCTAATTTCATCTAAGGTATATTTGAATATGATAATACTGGACCAGATTCACAAAACGTTTAAAGGTCACAAGGCGCTTGATAATCTGTGCCTCAAGGTTGAATCCGGCGAAATTTATGGTCTGCTGGGCGCAAATGGTGCGGGTAAGTCCACGACCCTAAACTTGGTTTTGGGATTTTTGGAGGCTGATAGCGGATCCATTCAATTGGTCGATGTTTCGAACGACTCGAGCATAGAAAGAAACGAAATCGGCTACATACCTGAAAACGTACATCTATACCCCTACTTGAGCGGGCGTGAAAATTTAGATTACTTCAGCAAATTGGCTGGGATGACCTATACACCAGCGGAACTATCCGCCTTTCTTACAAAGTGCGGATTGGAAGAAACCGCGCACGACAAGCGAACGTCGGAATACTCGAAAGGTATGCGGCAAAAAGTCGGTATTGCCATTGCATATGCCAAAAATGCAAAGGTATATCTTTTAGACGAGCCGGCCAGCGGGTTGGATCCGCTCGCCAGTAATGAATTATCTGATTTGCTCAAGACGTTGGCCTCCAATGGTGCGGCCATTTTAATGGCTTCCCATGATATTTTCAGGGTTCGCGAGACCTGCAACCGAATCGGTATCTTAAAACAGGGGAAATTGGTGAAAGAGATAGATTCCAGTGCGGTAACATCCAGTGAACTCGAAAGCATTTATCTCAACTTCATGAAAGATTAAGTCGTTTGCTGATGAAAGATATATTGATAAATGAGTGGAAGGGATTGGCTCGGAGCAGACGAATGCGTGCTCTGCTGTCGCTGTTTGTCATCTCTTTGGTTTTGGTCACTTGGCTTGGCGTCCGCCAAAACAACGCGCAAATCGAGGCGCAAAGGTTGGCGCAAGAGCACGTTCGGGCGCAATGGGACGAGATGGAACCATCCAACCCTCATCGGGCAGCACACTTTGGAAGCTATGCCTTTAAGCCCACGAGTATACTCAACAGCATGGATGAGGGGATTAATGCCGTCACGGGAAATGTTCTTCGATTGGAAGGGCACACCCAAAACGACATCATGTTCTCCGAAGCCTCCCAGTCTTTACCCATGTCCAAGTTTGGAAAATTAAAACCCTCTTTGTTGTTTCAGTTTTTAATCCCGTTGTTCTTAATCTTTTTGTCTTTCAACACGTACATAGCAGAGCGTGAGAGTGGTCGTCTGAAGCTTTTGGTGATGCAAGGAGCAAGTGTACCTACGATTGTTTTTTCCAAGGTCTTGGCCATTTGGATAATTGGTCTCTTGCTGTTGTTTTCCACCATAGCTACGCAGTTGTTTTTCAACATGCAGCATTTTAATACCGAGCTTCTTTTGCGTTTGATGCTTCTCGTATCCAGCTATGGGATCTATTACTTGATGTTGATTTGCATGACCGTTGGCTTCTCCTTGATGCTTCGAAGCGCTACGGCTTCGATGTCGCTCATGATTGTCCTTTGGGTAAGTTGGACCGTATTCCTTCCCAAAATTGTTGGAAACGCCGTTGAGCAAATGGTGCCACTGCCGACCCGTATCGCATTCCAAGATGCGATGTCCGAGGATCGAGAAAAAGGAATCGATGGTCACAACCCTTCTGATGAACGGAAAAAGAAGCTCGAAGAAGCCACGTTGAAGAAATACAACGTCCAAAGCCTGTCGGAGTTGCCCATCAATTTTGCCGGGATTGTCATGCAGGCGGACGAGGAGTACGGAAACGAAGTGTGGGATAAACATTTTGGTGATCTGTATACCCAATTGGAACGTCAAAAAATGATGGTGCAGCGCAGCGGCTTTGTGAATCCCTTTGCGGCGGTTCACAGTCTGAGCATGGGAACCGCGGGCACGGATATGTTTCACCACTTGGACTTCCTCAAACAGGCGGAAGGATATAGAAGGGTCTTTATCAAGACGCTAAACGATGAATATGCATTTGGAGGCTCAAAAACCGGGGAGCGCGGTTGGAAGGCCGATACGGCCTTTTTCCAATCGGTCAAAGACTTCGCGTACCAAAAACCGGCTTTTTCGACCTTGGCATCGAA
>JAYYRF010000337.1:0-4905 GCA_036127535.1 Myxococcota bacterium
GAGGATTTCTCGCTCGTTATCCTCGACGAATTCCATGAGAGAAGCTTGTCCGGTGACCTCATTTTGGGATTCCTCAAGGAGATTCAACATCTACGCGACGATTTGCGCATCATCATCATGTCTGCGACCATTGACCCCACACCACTGCAAGACTACTTTCAAGGAGAAGTATCGACCCTGAACATTGAAGGGCGCAATTATCCGGTTTCACTCCACTATGAAGTGAAGGTGGACAATCGTCCGTTACTCGATCGCATTCAAAAGACCCTCAACCATGCCTTAACCTCCATAGAAAGCGAACAAAACATCCTCGTCTTTCTGACCGGAGCGGCCATCATTGAAGAGGCTTGCCAACGTCTCTTCTTACCCGGGTACACCAACATCCCACTCTATGGTTCTCTTTCTATGGCCGAGCAGCAACGCGCCTTCCTCCGCGGCCCGAACATTATCTTCGCCACCAACATCGCAGAAACCTCTTTGACCTTGCCCAACATCGGAGCCGTTATCGACTGTGGACTGGAAAAAGTCGCCTTCGAACAAGATGGATTTCTCCGTCTTCAAACACGTCCCATTAGCCAAGAGTCGGCCGACCAACGTGCCGGGCGAGCAGGTAGAACCCAAAAAGGACATTGTTACCGCCTATGGAGACCCGAGACCAAACGCAAACGCTCTCGAACCGCTCAGGTTCAATATGCCGATCTGAGTAGCGCGAGTCTTTCCCTGTACGTTTGGGGTATCACACCCGATGCTTTTCCATGGCCAACACCCCCACCCTCTTATGCCATCGAAAAGTCCATCTCGCTCTTGCAGCGTTTGGGTGCTATCCAAAACAACACCCCCACCGATATAGGCAAACGAATGGCGCGTCTTCCGCTCCACCCTAGAATTGCGCGCTTTCTCATACAAGCCGATTCCGATGGTGTATTGCACTTCGCTGCAGCATTGGCCACACTCCTTTCGAATGGAGAAAGCATTCAAAACTGGACGAAAAGCTGTACCCAATTTCAATATCGAAGGGCCAAGCCCCATGAACAAAAACAGTATTGGCAGCTCATACAACTCTTTCCCAAACAGCTTCCTAAAATGGACAAAGAACGCGTTCTTCGAGCGCTCATCACGGGATTTCCAGATCGAATCGGACAAAAGCGCCCCCGTAGAAACGCCTATCTGTTGAGCGATGGCAGCGAAGCGATGTACCATTCGGACGAGCCGTGGCTCATCGCGCCAACGCTCACACAAAGCGAAACGAGAGCCCGTCGGATCCGTAATGGCTTTCCCATCTCGCCAGAGTGGTTAACAACGACCAAGACGACCATTCACACGTTCCAAAACGGGAAAGTGCAAGCTCTTGAACAGATTAAGATCGGTGCCATCGTCTTACAGGAACAAAATACGTCCGTTGATATGGAAGCGGCCCATGCGATTCTCCTTGCAAAGGCAAGAGCAACCCCCCACCAAGCCCTCAATATCGATAGGAAAGCGAAACATCTCTTACAAAGAATGGACTTTGTTCGACGACAAGCCGAAATGCCGACTCTGGACAATCTTCTCTTTGATATTTGTTACGGAAAAAAAAGCTTTGCCGAACTCCAAAAAAAACCGCTAAAAGAGGAAATCCTTCAGCTTCTATCATGGGAGGCCAAAACGCAGTTGGAGAAGCTCGCGCCCACCCACTTCACGTGCCCAAGTGGTGCCCGTGTCCCCATCGACTACAGCGATGGAGAAACCCCTCTGATATCTGCGCGGATCCAACAGCTCTTTGGACTTGAACGCCAACCGATTATCGCCGGGAAACGAGCGATCATTTCTCTCCTTGCACCAAACAACAGACCCCAACAGAGAACCCAAAATATCGAAACCTTTTGGAAAGAGAGCTACATACATATACGCAAAGAGTTACGCGGCCGCTATCCAAAGCACGCTTGGCCAGAGCACCCTACCCGCCACGATGCACAAAATCACCCCATACGAAAGAGAAAGAACCCCTAAGCTCTTGGCTTGGGTAGCCAAACCAGTATACCGAGATCCAATAGTTCCCAAAGAAGATCGCTCTCCTCTGTGACCCCTTGCTCTACCATCGTCAATGTCTGATCTACATCCTCGGAACAAACGAAAACAACCGGTGCACCGTTGTTCCAGATACACAACAGTTCCTCTTCTGTGCTCCAACCGAGGATACTCTCCATTGCCTCTATCGAAAATCGACCGCGGCGCATCGTGTGATTGCAGCGCAAAATACCATCTTTGAGTCCCTCCTCCCCCGGCATCGTTGCGAAGAGTCGGGCTTCTTTATCTTGATGTGGGCGTTGTTTCACCCATGCTTCGAGTCGACACGTCTCCCAATCCGTCCAGCGAGCAAAGCGTTTCCACAGACTTCCGGAAGACCAAAACATTTCCGAGTCGGAGAAGGAAGCAATCTGAGACTGCCACCGCGGGATTTGAGCCAAGGAATCCGGGAAAGCGTCGTAGAGCCCCTCACTGATCATACCCAAACGACTGGACTTTCCACGGAGACCCGTTTCGGGTAGAGACTGTAAAACCGCCTCCGGTAAATCTTGCATCGCTACCTCGGTAAGGAGTTCATCAATGGCCTGCTCTACATCGTCTGCGTTCCAATTACCGTCATGAACCATATCTGCACAGATGATCAAACGAGGCCAACACTGCTCTCTTGCCTCGTCGCTCCCCCATTCCAAAGCGAATAAAACCCGCTTGCCTGCATCTTGAAGAAGCCTGAGCTGGAAGAGGCGATCGGATTCCGCTGAATCCAGAACGTATCCACCCGTCAGTATCGATGTTTTCACGTGCTCGATTCGACGTAGAAACGTTTCCAAAGAGGAAGCATAGTCCTCCTCCCGCAAAAATAAATCGATGTATGCCCCAAAGCTCCATGCAGTCATGCGATTCCAGTGTCCCTCGAGAAAACCGGCGGCATCCGAAGAAGAATCCAGTAAAATACGTGGAATGGGATGAGTTCGTCCCGTTTCCAGTTCGTGCAAACACGCGTCCATTTCTTCTTGGTAATACCGCAACCCGTACTGCACATGGGAAATGGCCTCTTCCGTCAAGGAATCGACGTCCGATATATCCCAGTAGAATCCAAACAGACGCTCGCAATCCATACAAAATTCTTTACCGGGTCGGTGTCCACGGTGCTTCGGGCAGCGCAGTCGAAACGCCTCATCCAGTCCATACCAGTGCGCAAGGGGAAGCAATTCACACAGGCGGGCTCCCAAGTACATTTCGAAGCGGGTTTGTTGTGGAGACCAAAAAAATCCACAAAGCATGTGCAAGAGCTCGTGTACGCGCCATTTACCTCGGTAATTCGGATTAAACGGCGGGAAAACCGCGTCTGGTCCAAAGGAAAAATACTTCGGTGTTTTTCGTATACCCTCGATCCAAATCGGTGTGCTTGCCGCATATTCCCAAACGGGAACTTCGGGCGCCAAATCATCTGGGGTTGGAATATAGCCGCGAATCTCATGGTGAAAAAAACGGCGGCCATCTCCCAAAGCGCGCAACGCTATCTCCGCAGCAAGAGGATTTTGACACACTTCAGAGGCGGTAATCCCCAACGCAGCCAGGTTCTCTTTGAGCTGCATCGGCTCTCCCAACGCAATTCGTTGTTTCCATCTATTTACAATGAGGACGGGATTGCCACAATCCAATGAGGTCGACATAGACTTTCTCGTACAAACGGGAGAAGTCTTTTAACGAACCACAATCGTAGAGTCAATGTTTTGCGCTCCAAGTCCCTTCGTCCAAAGAACGGCCAAAAAGGCCTCTTCCCAATATACGTTCTCTAACCGCATCGTCACGGTTCCGGTAATCGATTCATCGACGATAATATTTTTGGCGCCGGTCGTCGCAAAGAAGCGCATTACTGCGTGTATGTCCGCTTTTTGGAAATCCACGCTAATCTTAGGACCGGCAAACGTGGGCGTTGGCTTGGGCGCATCTGCCTTTCGCGTCTGCCCACCCTCGGAGATGAGAACCGCGTCTTCTGCCCAAACCAAGTTCGAGACAAAAATATACATCATGAAAAACACAGTTTGCTCCTAGGGCTTTTGGAGATTGAAAAAATAAATGTAGCCAAGGTAAGTATAAATCCTTATAGTACTAAGGCTAACCCCTTTGAATAAAGTGGCTACCATAATCCATGTTACCACCACTTCTGATCGTTTCCAATCCGCAGCTTCAATATTTAATCTCCTACGACGGGGAACAAATTTGCACGGTAAACCACAATCAAATTCAACACTGGTTCTCCCGAAATGAAAGCGGTATTATAGTCCTCGATCTCGACTTGGTCGGCGAAGAGAATTGGGAATACAAACGAAACAACTTCGTACAGATTGGAATCTCATCCTCGGTGCAAATCCTCAAAAATGCGCAAAAATTAGGTGTGGACTACCTTTTACTGAAAGAGGTCACCCTATCGGAAGCCCTCAATATTTCAATCAAGAGTGCGTACAACAACCTGATGCTACATTGTAGACTCCAGCACTTGGAATCCAAAGTAGAAGAACTTGAGCAGCAGCGCGGACTCTCTTTGCTCGTCGGCGGAATCGCACATGATTTTAATAATCTTTTGTCCATCATTACCGGTAGCGCCCGCATTTTGTCGCAAAACGTCAGCCTATCTGACACAGAGAAGGAACTTCTGACGAACATTATCGAATCGAGCCAACACGGTAGAAGTATCTCTCGACAACTCATGCACTTTCAACAGGAAAAAGAACAGTCCTGCGATCTATCTTCCGTTCTCAAACGCATCTCTCGTCTTCTTCAACAAACGCTCTCCTCCAATATGAAGCTACATGTCGAACCACCAGCCACAGAGATTTTGATGCGAATGTCGGCCGTAGAAGTCATTCGTATCATCATGAACCTTACGCTAAATGC
>JAYYRF010000338.1:0-4273 GCA_036127535.1 Myxococcota bacterium
TGGAACTTCGGTCTTGTCCTTTGTTGAGAAAACCCTCACCAAGCAAAAGGAGACGTTTAGCAGTAAAGATAAGGATCGCGTCCTCGAGACCATTGGTCTCCTAGCAGAACCGTTGAGTCGTCTTCAGCAGCAGGTCTACGCCGGTATCACGGCGCGTAAAGTGCCGGAAAAAGCACACATTTTGAGCTATGATGCTTTGGGCGTACTAAGGACGATGGAAGGCGTCTCTTGGACGAAAGCACAGGATGCAAAATTGGAAGGGAGCGTTCGCTCACTGGTACAATTAAAAGGCTTGGATCCGCAAATCTATATCCCTATATTCAATATTTATCTCACCTGTCGTGGTGCAGATATATCTGAAATGCAAGCGGTCTATCGAAATGCGAACGCGAAACTGCGACAAAAAATCGCGGAGAGCGTGGCGGGAGACGATCGTTTATCGAGCGGTCTGATCGAAGTGGCCAAAAATGACCTCGCCTCGATGACGGCGCTCTCCAAAGAGGAGGCCTCGCGGATCGATGCGCTCAAAGTCGAGGCTGAAAACGGGTCTGTGGTTTCCATTCAACAACTGGCGCGGCTCGGCCAAACCCAAATTCTCTTGGACGTCTTCAAGAGTACATTTGGTCGCGAAGACAAAACCGTGGCGGATTCCGTTGTCGCATCGATGGCGCTGCTTCGAAGTGAAGCCGGAGAAGCGGTTCTTTCGGAGATTCAATCCAACGCAAAATATATCAAATTCCATTACCAAGCAAAGCTTGCGGCCAAACGTTCTGAGTGGATGAGAACGCCGTATCCACGCTCGCGCTAGGTTCCATAAAGAATTGCTGGAGTTTTACATGGCAGAACAACAAAAATCAAAACCCTATATATACAACGAAGCTTTTTCCGGCGTGAGTTTTGCACAGGTCGGTGAGAAGCAGTCTCTGTATCTTTTTGCGGCAAAAGGCGGCGATGGCAGTGCAAACATTGCGATTCCGAAGTCCGAAGTGGTTGCCTTTCGGGAAGCATTTTCCGGCTTGTTGTCGGTGAGTGCACCCGGTTTCGCATTCAAAGATCCGCTCGATCCCGCAAACAAGTTTACGTTGAATCCCAACGCGTCTAATCGCGCAACGGAGCGAGAGGCGCTGCATCGGCATATTCGAGTACACAACAAAAAGAAGGCGGATAAAGCATGGCTGGTGTTGGATCCGATCGTAACGATTACTGAGCAAGGCATCTTGTTTGAAGTTGTCGACAAGCGAGGATTGCAAGTGGCGGCCTACCTGATCAAGAGCAGCGGGTACAGCGGCTCGGTTCAATCCGGTAGCGTCCGGGTAGAGGCAGGCGCGGATCTTGTCGAAACATTGGTTTCCTTGAACGGTCGAAGTGATTTGCAGATCCATATTGGAGAAAGTTTTGCCGATCTTGGGGCAGATCACAAGTATGTTGGAGCGATTGAAAAGACGTTTCCGGTACCCAAAAGTTGGCAACGGATGAGTTTACAACTCCTCGCTTCTTCTGCGCTCGAGGCCACCTCTTTTTCCATGGCTCCCATCGATCTCTACAATATCGTTCGTGCGTTGCATTTGCGCTCCGGTGATAAGGGAATGCGCATTCTTTTGGTAGACGGTCGAAAGCCGCGCATTAGCATCGCTCCGTGGGATTGGACTATGGTGACGACCGGTGCGGATTACGAAGGAGCAACCACACAAATCGATTTGATGGAATACGACGCGATCACGCGTTTCCAGTCCTTGGTTCCCTACGTCTCCCATGCATCTTTGCGCATGGTTGGTGAGGCGCTCCCTTCTTTTTGGACGCTTTCCGCGGAGAACTTTTCTTTGGTGCTCGGCATGTCGAATTTCAAGCCGACCAATTGGACAAAAGGACTCCTTCTCAACAAGTACTTGCCGCGACACCGTTTGGAATCGTCTGATTTGGGTCGGGTCGCCTCCGTAGACAAAGGCAACGCGAGTACGGTTACGCAGGGCATACAGCTCGACACATACTCTATGGTTGTCGATGGACAAAGTTATCGTCGTTCATACATAAACGGAGCAGATATCAAGTCTCTTGCTCATCGAAGTGGCCAAGAAGAGGTGGCCTACCGACTCGTCCGCAAAAATCGCGTTCATGTCAAGTCCACGGTAGAGCCCAACGGTCGTCGTGTTTTGATGACGGCGACACCACAGTGTTTTCGTTTGGGTGCGGGCAACGGTGCCAAATCCAACTTGCAGATGGCGATCAATGACGTGCCCGAACGGCAGTATTCAACGGTCAGTGAACCGCAAAAAGAATTCCAATTCAACGAGCCGATGTTTCAGCCGCGCTTGGCCATTCTCCAAAACGGAGCAACGCGCCTCCCCGGTTGCTCTTGTACATATTACCGCAAATACGGAGATAAAAAACCGTGTGCACACGTTCAAGCATTGTATATTCAGTACCTCAATGATGCAGAAAAAGCAGATGCATCGAACGTAGAGCTGACCAGTCGTACGCTGGTCAAGCTTCCCCAAAATCAAAAAGATCCAGAGTCGGTTCATCTTCTTCGTTTGCAAAGCAAGCGCGTAATTGAAGAGTGGGGATCGTTCTTTGAATTAAATAACCAAACCTGTCGTCGTCAGGTTCTCGCCTTCAATCAAATAGAAGACGCCCGCGCTTGTTTCTTTGGGCGCGTGTCCGATTTGGAAAAGGAAGGCTTTACCAACGCGGGCTAAGCCCGGAAAACATTTTTAAGATAGAGAGAAAAGATGAGTAAAGAGAACCAAAATGAACTCGTAGAACTCTGGAATGAGATTCAAATCGCAGGTGGTCGAGAGGCGTATATTCGCTCGGAATTAACCCGAATGGGAATCGAAATTCCAAAGCGCGTCAAAATTACCAATCTGCGGGACAAAGTCAAAAAAGCCCGCTATATCGCCCTTCGCCAAAAAGAAGAGGAGGCGCGCGCGCGAATTAATAAAAAGATATGGGCTGCGTATAAAATGACCCATATCGTAGAACTGGGTGACGGGATTTTTTGGAAGGATCCCGCCAAGGACTTCTACGATGTGCACGATCGCGAGGAACGCCGACAAGACAACGGGATTCCTGAGCTAGAAACCGTCTCTCAGCTCGTTGAGGCATTAAATACCGTCTTTGTTGCGTTGGATATTCCGACCTTGCGTTGGCTTTGTTATCACCGTGAAGTTGCCAAAACGACCCACTACCGCACGTTCAATATTCCCAAAAAGACGGGAGGCACGCGTCAGATTTCAGCGCCGATGCCCAGACTCAAAGCGATTCAAAAGTGGATTTCACGTAATATTGCAGAAAAATTGGCTACGCACGGTTCTGCACACGGCTTTATTGTGGGTCGTTCTATTTTGAGCAATGCGAATGTGCATACCGACTCTAAGGTTGTGGTGAGCATGGATCTCAAGGATTTCTTCCCGACCTTTACATTCCGTCGCGTCAAAGGAATCTTCCGCGCGGCAGGATATTTGGACGGCATTGCAACCTTGCTCGCTTTGTTGTGTACGGAAGCGCCGCGGCGGGCGATGAAGATCCAAGACGAAAAGGATCCGAGCAAAGAGATATGGGTACACGTCGCTTCTGGCGATCGCTGTCTACCACAAGGGTCTCCGGCCTCTCCCTCTTTGACCAACGCTGCATGTTTGCGATTGGATCGTCGCTTGATGGGATATGCTCGTAAACATGGTTGGCGATATACGCGCTACGCAGATGATCTGACCTTTTCCTTTCCGAATAGCAATTCCGGTTCAGCCAAAACCGATCAACTAAAGAAAATGGTGTCAGAAATTGTGAAATCAGAAGGATTTACGCTTCATCCAAACAAGACAGATATTATGGGGACGGCGGGTCAACAGAAGGTGACGGGGCTAATCGTAAATGGTACGGGCACCCCCCGAGTCGCCAAGGACTTTCGGGACAAGCTCCGTGCAGCAATTCACAACCAAGAAGAGGGGAAGCCGTTGCAGGAAGATGAGACCATCAATACGTTGATGGGGTATGCATCCTTTGTCTTTTCTGCGGATCCAGAGAAAGGAGCGCGGTTACTTCAACAATTACAAGATCTGAGTGAAGAGTAGGCAACCGAGATCATTTATTGGAACGCCTCTTTGGGGGCGCCACTCTTTTTAAAAGCAGAAGGCCCGAGTGTAAACTCGGGCCTTCGTGTATTTCCGTACTTGTCATGGAATAAGAGACCCCATGACGTCTTCTTCGGCTTGTGGCGCATGCAGATCGGCAGCGCGTGTTTTGACAACTGTTCAGTTGAATCAGGTCAAAACAC
>JAYYRF010000339.1:0-4800 GCA_036127535.1 Myxococcota bacterium
CGTCCAATAACGAAACAATGGTAGGGATTCCGAAATATCTATGAGACTGTGCTTCTTCAAATCTGCACGGGTTTGAATCGACTTGGCAACCGATGGAGCCGCTACGAACCGATATTCCTCTAAATGCGTCGTTTGAAGGAGAAACGATGGCTCCGAAAGGCGCATGCTTCCAAATATCATATCTATTTTCGCTTTGGTCAAGGCTTCGCACAAGGAAACCGCATCACCGAAATACAAATGTATCGTCCAATGTGGATGGGTCTTAGATAATTCTTCCACAATCGGAAGCAAGAACGAAAGCCCAAGCTCGTAGCGGGTTCCAAGATACAACTCCGTGTGGAGAGGCTCGTCCGCAACGGTGCTGTAAAAGCGATGGGCGAGTTGCAACATCTCCTCTGCCTTGGGCAGGAGGACTCTGCCGGCCAAAGAAAGTTGGATCTGTCGCGTGGATCTCACAAAGAGAGAAACACCCAAGGACTCCTCTAAACGAGAGATTCTCTCGGAAAAGGCAGAGGGAGAGAGATGCACAGAGCGCGCCGCTCGTCCAAAGTTCAACGTTTGAGCGGCCGCAACAAAACAACGAAGAGACTCTAGGTCTACCATATCCTCTCCCTATCCTTCCCATAAAAAAATAACAGAAGAGAAGGAAGTTGCAGGATATACAAGTAAAGAAAATGAGATCTACATGTCAAAAAAAGAAATCTTGATCCTATTGATAGCCAGTTTCGTATTCGCATGGCTGTGGTTCCGTCCTGCTTTTTGGAGTTTGGCGGAGGGTTCCCCCTCGTTCGGGGCGGGCGTGCAGAGTATCTTTTTCCAACAGTCCGAACGTGAGATGTTCTTGGGCGAGACGCTGGATCTACAAGGAACCATTTGGATTTTTCATCACTTCGATCAAATCATCAAGGGAAACGAGCAAAGCTTTCTTCCAGAAATTTATGCGCCGATTGGATTCGATCTCGGGAAAAATACCGGATTTGGATGGGGAGATGCTCTTCTGAGCTGGCCCTTGATCCAATTGCTACCAACCCCTGCATTTTATAATCTACATGTATTTTTAACCATTACCTTGAGCTATTTCGGTACGGCTCTTCTCTTTCGATACGCCAAGGCACCTTTGCCCATCGCAATGGCTCTCGCCTTTGCGACCTGCAGCAATACTTTTTTTCGGCAGGAATTAATGCAAGGCCGTCCCACGCAAATCCACTGGTTCTTCCACGCCCTATTCTTGATTTCAATTCTTGCCCTCTTGCGAAATAGAATCCGATTTACTTGGGCGCTCTTCGGCGGTTTGGTGGGTGCATGGGCTTGCTTCGTATATTGGTTTGGAGGGGTCGCCGTCGGATTTTGTGGCGCTTTGGTTCTACTCACAGCCATCCTCTTTCGTCGCAGACGTCTTCGGAGACTCCAATCTGCTCTTCTTTTGGGGGGCACCACCTTGTTTATCGCACTGATACTAACGTGGCGCATCGCTTCGCAAATCATGAGTGGTGACGGTGGGGTATTGTACGAGGCGATGGGGGCGGAACCCGCCATGGTGTTGGATCTGTGGCTCGTTCAAATTCCGATTCAAAATTTCATTTATCTACAAGATTGGGGTGATTTTCGTTCGATTATGGCGCGCAGCATGTTTCCATATGAGATTTTACAGTTGGTTCAACTGGCCATTTTGATTCCCTTTGGATGGAAGGCGCGGTGGCCATGGCTCATCGTTGGGATTCTCTCAATGGGCTTTCTTCTCGGCCCCGCACTCCAATGGGACGGCGGCTGGGTCTTGACGGGATACGCACTGCTACAAACCGTCTTCCCTCCCTTGGTGCGATGCGGATTCAATCACAGAATGGTGGTTGCCCCTCTTTTGATCTTTGGCGTATTTCTCGCCATTACTTTTTATCATTTGCACAAAAGAATCCCCTATCCCCACGTACGAAAAGCGTTCAGTTTGCTGGTTGCCATCATCATCGCGGCGCCGGTATACAAAGAACTTCCCAACTATCTAAACATCAAAACGTCGCATATGGCCATCGATCAGCAATTGATCAGGGCGACGAAAAAATGGCCCGGTGGGATCATACATATTCCCATTGCAGGAGGCTCTGGCAACGAACACATTCAACAAATGTTCCACAAACAGCCCATTTTGAACGGCCCCGGTGCGGACACCGTACAGCCGAAAGAGCACAAGGAATATTGTGAGCAAAACACCATTCTTAGCGCCTTAGAATATATGGCACAGTACGAAGTCGAATCGATTCCACTGTACGACGCCAATGACCTAGAAGAGCTGTGGGACGATGGGTTTCGCCTGGTCTACATCGATACGCGTCGGGCAAAATCCTCCAAACAAATCTACGAAACCTTTCTTCAAGCCGATGGTTCACAATGGTACAGCGGTGGCCAACTCGCGATTCCCCTACCCAAACCCAAGAAGGATCAGTAAAGGGTACGGGCGAGTCGAAATCCAGTGTTGCTCGCGCGGTACCGAGGCCGGCGATCGGAACGATGAGAGATCGTACACGCTTCCACCGTAGAATTCCACGCCCCACCACGCCGAACCCGAGTACTGCCCCGTTTGGGACCATCATAGTTATCGGGAAACTCTGCGGGATATGCCGCAAACCGGTCGTAACACCATTCAAAGACGTTACCGCTCATGTCGTACAACTCGAAGCCGTTGGATTGACGCATTCCGACCGACACACTTCCCAGTTCTTCTCTCTCATCGGAACGGTAACAGGCAACGGCGTCGGCGGAATCAGAACCTGCATACAAATATGAATGATTCCCTCGTGCAGCCACCTCCCATTCTAATTCGGTTGGAAGTCGATAGCCATTGGACTCGCGTTCCCACGAAACACCACCGTGCGAATGAATTTTGTAGACTTCCTCCAATCCAACATGCTTCGAAAAGCGATTGCAAAATTGAACCGCCTCAAACCAACTCAAATTATCGACCGGACGAGCCAATCCCAAATACAAACTTGGGTTGTCTTGCAGAAGCGATTCGTAAAAGGCCTGGGTGACGGGATAGGTTCCAATCTCGTAGGCGTCCAAATAAACGGTGTGTCCTTCTGGTGCGGAATGGATGTCATAAATTCCTTCGTCGATTTGGATACAAGAGGACATAACGCCAATGACTCTTTCTTGAAGCCAGTACGGGCTGAGGCTGAAAGACGCGCTCTCTAAATGCTGAATTAAAATCCGATCCAAACCACCGATGGTCAGAAGATATTGTAAAATATGTCTGTCTGGCGCATCGGCAGCCAATGCGAAAATAACGACACTCGCCAAATCTCGACCGTATCGAGGTGTATTTTTTGCGAATCGAACGATACCGCGATCATCGATATCGATGAGAGTCGTGCACGCATCGTGTAATTCAAGCGTACACATTTCCTGGATGATCAAGGCCATTTCATCGTTTTCAAAGATCTCTTTTCTCAAAAAGCTCCATTTGTCAGCCAATTGGGAATCTTTCTTTACACGTACAAACCAGCGCATTCTGGTTTCTAGGAGCTGTTCCTTGAGAGAACTCACGGTTCTCCTCCCTCTAACTTTTTGTGAACCTTCTCTATGCTTTTGTGAATGTTTTGTCGAAGTATCGGTTGTTCTTGCGCAATGTTGAAGGCCTCCTCGGCGTCCTTCGTCAAATTAAACAAAGCGTATTTTCGATCCCGCGCCCCCCACAGATACTTGTACAGCTGCTGACTCTGCTTCGATACAAAATACATACCGATGTATGCATTTTCGATTCCGGTGTTGAGATCGGGCGACATTACAATCGTGTTGAATCCCACAAAGGACTCCGATTTTTGAAGAAAGAGCAACTCGGCACTGTCGGTATTTTTACGAATGGGCAGTGGCACTTGTGCCAGTATCGTGTTGAACAAGTCAAAGGTTCGCACCAATCCGTCATAGGTCTTGCCTTCCGTTTTTTTGGAACAAAAGACCAGCGGCACGGCCAACGATTCCCGATACAGACCACGAGCCGGGGGATGAATGCCGCGTTCTCCGAGAGAAATTCCCTGTGTACCCGTTAGTGCGATGATACTGTTGGGGTCTCTTTTTTGTATATCATCCAAAAAAGAGGCGAGGAGGCCATCGAGTTGTTCTTGTTCTTTTTCGTAAGCTGCGAGGCGCTCTTTTTCGGACAGCATCGGTTCAGAAGCGGAACGCCCCAAAGACGAAAGCTGTACCCATGCAAAAAGGGGCATATCTCCGATATCATCCATCCATTGGCGGGCACCAGCAAGCGTTGCTTCATCGGATCGAATCATCGGTCCTGAAAAACCCAACAATTTCATAATATGTAAATTGTAAATCCCCCTCAGGTGCGTACTGGTATCATCATCGTATAGTTCAAAGCCACGAGAAAGACCACTGGAGCGTTCCAATGAACGATTGGAAAGAAAAGCAGCGGTTGCGTAACGCTCCTTGCGCAGGAGCGTACCCAAGGTTGTATGACGAGAGGACAAGCGAGAATCAGAACGATAAACCGAATTTTTTAGGGGGTGTAACCCCGTCAAAATGGATGCAGCAGACACACGGGTATCGGTATGAGGGGTTACCGCAGGCGAGAACGAGGAGCAGTCTCCCAAACTTTTTTTCAATGCCGGCATATCCGCAATGGAGCCCATCTTCCAATTCTCAATCGTGATTAAAAAGATGCTGGGATCCTCCTTGAGGGCTTTGGAATTTCCGTAGCTGTAGTAGTGTTGAAATCCGATTCCAAAGAGCAAAAAAATCGCAGAGAGCCCCAAACAGAATGTCCGCCAAGATATTGGGCTCTTCTTTCGAAAG
>JAYYRF010000340.1:0-2859 GCA_036127535.1 Myxococcota bacterium
TTCGCCTATCCCGATCAGCCTGAAAAGATGATTCTCAAAGATATATCCATTACCATCCCAAGCGGTGCGATGATCGGTGTTTTTGGTCGAACGGGCTCTGGAAAGACGACCCTCTTGCGTTTGATCGCACGGAGTTTCAATCCCCCGAAAGGAAGCATTTGCATTGGAGGCCTCGACATTTGCACTTTCGATTTAAAATCTTGGCGAAAAAAGCTCTCTTTTGTCCCCCAAAGGCCATTCTTATTTTCCGATACCATTCAGGGAAATATAGCTTTGGAAGATACTTTTTTGGAAAAGGATATCGAGCGCGTGGTCTCTTTGGCTTCTTTGAAACAGGATTTGGATGCCTTTGAAAAAGGATTGGATACGATTGTAGGGGAGAGAGGAATTATGCTCTCTGGTGGACAAAGACAGCGTGTAGCCTTAGCGCGGGGATTATACAAAGAAAATTCTCTGATTCTCTTGGACGATATTTTGAGCGCTGTCGATCACGAAAATGAAGCCCGATTGGTCTCCACCCTCAACGAAATATCGCAAGATGGAAACACTTGTTTTATCGTTTCCAATCGCGTATCCGCTTTTCGTTATGCGTCTCTTATTCTGGTGTTGGAGCAAGGTCGGCTGGTCGATTCCGGCACGCACGAGGAGTTGATCAAACGAGAGGGAATATACCAAGAAACATACCACGCACAGCGGGAGGTCTCATGAAAGAGCTCTCTTTATTTGGTCGGCTTTGGGTTTTTGCAAAAAAAGACGCCGTCCTTCTCATTTTGTCCCTGGTTTTATCCCCTTTGGTTGCATATCTATCTTTAGCACAGCCCTATATCCTCAAAACGATTATTGACGAAAACATTGTTACCGGCGTTTCAGAAGGTATCTTTGACAAGTCACTTCTCTACCTAGCTGCGGTTTTGGGCGCCTATGCTCTCTCCGTCATTTATGCGGTGATTATCGCCTGGGTCGGAAGACGCATGTTGGTGCGCTTGCGCATGTATTTGTTTCAGCGTGTTTTGTCACTGCCACAGTCTTATTTTGATCGACGTCCGACGGGGGTTCTATTAACACGCTTGACCAATGATGTAGAGGCGCTTGGGGAGTCGATAACGGCTCAGGTCGTCACATTGATGCTCGACGTCTTGATGATTGTCGGCTCGGTTTCGATGATGTTTTATTTGGATCAGGGACTTACCATACTTATTCTGTGCTGCTCTCCCGTTTTAATTTTGGTCTTAGAGTGGCTCAGGAGACGTTTGCGCCATTACTATTTGGAAATACGAGATGCCACTTCATCATTGACGGCTTACTTGTCCGAACAAATTGACGGCGTGGAAATCCTTCAGCTCTTTGGGGCAGAAAAGCGTTCCAAAGTTCACTTTCAAGGGCGAAACCAAAGACTAAGAGACGCGTGCATGCAGTCGAATATATACGATTCGGTTATGTTCGCCGTCGTCGATGGTATGGGAAGTGTTCTCATTGCTTTGCTGCTTTGGTACGCTTCATCGTTAATGGGGAAAACCTTCCCTCTTTTCGAGATTGAGCCTCGTTCCCTGGGACTCATGGTAGCGTTTATTGACTATCTCAACCGTTTGCTGACACCATTGCGCTCTTTGTCATCCAAGATATCCATTTTGCAACGAGCGTTGGCTGCTTTACAAAAAATCTTCGGCTTGGTTGATGAGCAAGAACCGGCCAATCGAGAAGGGGATGTGCTGTCTGAGGTCAAGGGAAAGATTCAAATTCGGGATCTTCGGTTCCGCTACAGCGAAGATGGACCTGAGGTGTTGCGCGGTATCTCCTTTGATGTGAAACCCGGTCAAGTGGTTGCCATTGTTGGTTCCAGCGGCTCCGGAAAAACCACCATTACCCGTTTACTCGATCGGTCCTATGTCGGCTACCAAGGTTCGATTCAAATCGACGGAAAAGAGTTGTCGAGCGTGTCTTTGGATTCGCTTCGTAAAAGCATTCTCTCTGTGCGTCAGGACATACAGCTCTTTTCGCAAAGCGTTCGCTTCAATGTAGACCTCGATAATCCCAACATCGAAGAAAAGGATATACACACCGCGATTCGAGATACGCACGCATCCGCGATTGTTGATCGCCTCGGATGGCAGCACCGTTTGGCAGAGAGAGGAGGGGATTTGAGCGTGGGTGAAGGGCAGTTGCTCACCTTTGCCAGAACTCTCGCACACAAACCTGAAATTGTGATATTGGACGAAGCAACCGCCTCGATTGATTCAATCACAGAAGGGTATATTCAAGAGGCCATATCCCGACTTTTGGATGGTCGAACTGTCATCGTAATCGCCCACCGACTGAGTACCATTCAGCAAGCGGATGTAATTGTGGTTCTCGAAAAGGGACAAATCGTAGAAAAAGGTTCACACGAAGAGCTACTGGCACAAGATGGTCGTTACGCTGAACTCGTTCACGCCGCAGAAACCCTGTATGATGAAGAGCAAAAGAACCGCGGCGGGGCTTCTGCGTAGCTCCCAAAAATCAATTTTGGGAAAAAAGAAACTTCTTTGGAACCTTTTATTTTGAGAAGAGTCTGAAGGTGGAGAAGGATGTTTGTCGAGCATTTTCATTCCCCACTTTTCCGTTGGAGGTGAGTGGGCGGAAAACCCATTGTCAAAAAAGGAGAAGAGATGGAAACCCAAGCCCCCGAAAAAACGGTTCAACAAAGAGAGGATACCCTGAACTTTATTCAGCAATTCGAAGATACGGCCACAGGCGAAAGCATTGTCGAAGTTGTTCAAGTTTGTGCTGACAATATCATTGATCTCAAGTATTTTGACGTAAAAAGTCCAATCACGGTTGGCTCAGAATTGGGCTATCGTCTGCGCTTTAGCGGCCAACCGG
>JAYYRF010000341.1:0-3607 GCA_036127535.1 Myxococcota bacterium
CCTCAGAGGCAGAGTGGGAGTATGCAGCACGTGCGAGACCATTCCCACCATTGATAGATAGCCTATATGCTACATATCCCGATCTTTTTCAGAAACTTCCCCGCAACGGCACAAAAAAGGTCTTGTTTCAGCGTCTAAAGCGTATTTCATCGCTGACCTTGTCAGAGGCAGAGACGGCTGTCGAACAATTTCTTCGTGTAACGGAGGGGGCTCTTCCATATGTGATGCGAGCGCACGCACCGGATGGCGACAGCGTTCATGAAAACAGCGGTGTTGAAATACATCCGGTCGGTCAGCAAGAACCCAATCGCCATGGATTATACGATCTGAACGGCAATGTAGAAGAGTGGTGCTTTGATTCATGGTCGTATCGTCGCTTGCGTAGAACAGGGTCCGGCTATCGTCAAACCGAGCATCTCGACCCCATTGTTTATGATCCCACGTCACGTTTTCGCGTTTTGCGGGGAGGAGGGTGTGCAATCACTCCAGCGCGTGCAGGGATATTTGAGCGCTCTTTTCGACCCTGGTTGTTTCGTTGTGATGGAATTGGTTTTCGGCTCGTCAGATGGGTTGATGAAAGGCCTGCATTACCCTACTCAATGTCGAATGTCTCTTAGAGTTTGAGACTGCGCGCACCCAAAACAAAAAAGATTCCGGAGATCACCAGTGCTCCCAAGATGGAGATCAGTATAAAGGAAGGAGACACAATCTCACCGCGTAATACACTGCTGGCTAAAATTTGCTGACCCAGGGCAGGAATGGGAGCCATCCAAAGTTGAGGGTTCATGGGATAATACATCATGATCATGCCGGGTAGCATCGGCAGAAATAAAACCAAGGACAAATAGGTTTGCGCCTCTTTGAATGATCGGGCCATACTGGAAAGCCACAATTGCATAGAACCAGCCAAAATAACGAGAGGAAGGAAGAGTAAGAAAATCAGAATGACTTCTGTTGCACCAAATTGGAGACGCATTCCCAGTTTTTCCAGAGGTACGAGATTCATTAGACAAGCGGTGGAAATCAAATTGAGAAGTACACCGATGCCACCGAATAGAATGGTGGCCATCCATTTACCCAAAAAGAGAGTTTGGGTCGTGATTGGATTGAGCAGTAGAGGCTCCAGACTCTTCTTTTCTCGTTCTCCCGCAGCGGCATCTATGGCGATGTACATATTGCATAGAAAAGCTGCCATCACGGCCAGCATAATGATGGTCTCAAAGAAATTGGCTCCTTTGCTTTGCGGAGTTGCGAGATCTCGGTCGCGAATGCTGACCACATCCATGATTTGGGGATCAATACCTCTCGCATACAAGCGCATGCTAGACATGTAGTGGTTGTATCCGCTGAGGTAGGCTTTGAGTATCCCGTATTTTTTCCGCGATGCAATTCGGGAGCCATCTTGGATGATTTCCAAGGTTGCGGGTTGGGAAGCATTAAAGTGTTGGGCAAAATCAGGAGCGATTCGTAAAATGATCTCTTCTTCTCCTCGCTTGACACATCCTTCGGGATCCTCTTTTTCCCATTTGGAAAGCGTGATTCCTTGTGTCTCAAAGTACTGTATAAGCAGGGGAGCATGTTCGCTTCCGATGACGGGGAGGGAAAGGGAACCGTCCTCTTCTACGGGTTTGGAAATCTGCTGCAGCATAAAGAATATCAGAAATGGACCCAAAAGAGGGAACAGCAATGCCGATAACAAAGCGCGTCGGTCGCGAAGGCCGTCTAACGATTCTTTTTGTGCAACGATAAGCGCTTTCATGATGTGGATTGGGAAATTAAGGAAACAAAGGCCTCTTCGAGGTTTTCGCGTTTTGTATGCGCGCGAAGAGCGGATAGGGAACCCTCAAAAACCGAGTGTCCACGAACGATAATTACAACGTGATCGCACAAGGCTTCCACTTCTTGCATCATGTGGGAAGAGAAAAGCACACAATGCCCTCGCTCTTTGAGTGAAGAAATTAGGGAGCGCATGGAGCGTGTCGATACGACATCCAGGCCGTTGGTGGGTTCGTCAAGAACGATATTGGCGGGCTGGTGCACGATGGCTCGCCCAATGGCCACTTTCATTCGCTGGCCTTGTGAGAATCCTTCGACTCTGCGATCGATAAAATCGTTCATTGCCAGGAGGTTGGATAATTCGGTAATTCGAGACTCGATCCCCTTCAGTCCCTGCAGGCGGGCGAAGTATCGAATGTTTTCACGGGCAGTCAGCCGAGGATATAGTCCCTGGGCATCGGGCAAAACGCCCAGTTTTTTTCGTGCCTCGATTGGATTGCGCTCAACAAAGATACCATCGATGTCACAGCGACCCCGGTCGGGGTGAAGCAGACCGTAGACCATACGCAATGTCGTACTTTTTCCGGCACCATTTGGACCCAAGATACCTGTGATTTGACCATTTTGGGCGGAAAAGGAAACGTTTTGAACCGCCTGTACGGAACCGAACGATTTTTGTAAAGATCGAACTTGAATCACGGTGTAGCCTCTGGGCCGGAAGGTCGAACAAAGTACGGTATGGAAGATTGCGCACAATCGCTATTTTCGATGTGTCCGTCTTCGATAAACGACTCGATTAACGATAGGGAACACGGTAGCAAAGAAACGTTGTGTCCTTGTCCTTTGTACTCTACAAGCGTTGCTTCTGATAGGGTTTTGGCGAGGTGTTGGGCGTTTGAATGCGGCGTTACAGGATCGAATGCTCCACTTAATAACAAGGTTGGTATCGAAGAGCGCAACGGTTCTCTTTGCTTTGGAGAGAAGGGATAAGATGGCCACAACGCACAGTTTTTTTGTATATCATCATATACGTCAAATCGTTTTGCTTCTGCTGGCTTGGAGATATAGGGGGCATCTTCGGAGCAAGTAATGGTTAAGTAGAGTCCCAGAGATACATTTGAGCCGCTTGAGACAGAAGAGACTTGTGCGACGAAGGAATTCCAGTCATTTTGCTGTGCACCTTTGATGGTTAAGGGGAGCAAGGAGCGCAAGTCTGCACTGTAGAGTAAGGTTCGCAAGCCGCTTAGGAATCCTTCCTCGGTCATTGCCAATTCGACGGGAAGACCCGTCTTGGGGTTTTTTATTGAAATGACCTTCGGGGTTTGTAATTCGGTGATCAGGGACTCTAGGTCGTCTGAAATTTGAGGAAAGGTTTCGTTACAGGAGGGATGGTTTTTGCAGTCTTCTAACAGGTGTTGTAGAGAGGCTTCTGTATCGCGCGAGATGTTTTCCCCCAGCGGTATATCCAAAGGAAGAACACCATCTAAAATAGCGTATGCGACGTGATTGGGGAATGTACGCATGTATTCTTGTGCAAGTCTTGTGCCGTAGGAGACGCCGAAGAGAATAATTTTTTCGTGTCCCATCTCTTGGCGTAAAATCTCGAGATGCTTGGCGGCATTTTGGGTGCTATAGTCTTCAGGGTAGAAAGAACCATTTGGGAGGCATTCTTTGATCGTTTGCTGATCGGGCACCGCAAAGAGCATTTCCAATGAGTCCCTTGTGTCGCATGTAAAGGGATGCTCTGTTTGGGTTCCCAATTGAGACAGAAAGACCAAGTCCCCTTTTTGCTGGAGTTTGGATAGTGGAGGCCCGATCTGTGATGTAAGTT
>JAYYRF010000342.1:0-3484 GCA_036127535.1 Myxococcota bacterium
AACAATTGTGATGGTCAAATCGACGAAGATATCGGA
The DNA here is from genome assembly GCA_036127535.1 of Myxococcota bacterium. Classification (GTDB taxonomy): domain Bacteria; phylum Myxococcota_A; class UBA796; order UBA796; family UBA796. The sequence continues at coordinate 37 of JAYYRF010000342.1, forward strand.
GACGTTTATTACCGAGACGGAGACGGAGACGGATACGGAACCGAAGAGGGAGCAACCTTGTTGTGTACTTTGGAAGAGGGATACAGTACCGAAATTGGAGATTGCGATGACGACAACAATACGGTCTTTCCCGGTGTAGAAGAAATGTGTGACGGCCTCGACAACGATTGTGACGGAGAGACGGACGAGGATGTTGGAAACGCCTTTTATGTGGATTCGGATGGAGATGGGTTTGGTGATTCCACCCAAGAGATTTTTTCATGCTCTCGTCCAGAAGGATATATCGAAAACGATTGGGACTGTAACGACGCCGATGACTCCATCTTTCCGGGAGCGGTCGAATTGTGCGACGGCATTGACAACAACTGTGATGAAACCATCGATGGATCGGATGTCACGGATGGTTCCCTTTGGTATGCAGACTCTGATGGAGATGGCTTCGGCAGCTTGAGCGATGTCGTACAGTCTTGTGAGCAACCCACAGGTTACGACGATAACTACAACGACTGTAATGATACCGATGCTTCGGTTTCGGGTTCTGCGACGTGGTACTTTGACTATGACCAAGATGGGTATGGAGACGCCGCATACTCGGTATCGATTTGTCAGCAACCGTCCGGTTTTGTTTCGAACGACGACGACTGTAACGATTCGGATGCCCTTCAAAATCCAACCTCAGATTGGTATTTGGATTTGGACGGGGATGGATACGGCGCAAATATCAGTGTGACGCAATGCGAGCAACCGACCGGTTTTGTCATGAACGATTCGGACTGTGACGACACGGAAGAACTCGCGTACACGGGTGCCACAGAAGTGTGTGATTACGTCGATAACGACTGTAACGGAAGTATTGATGAAAACGTTTTGGAAGATTGGTATCTCGACTATGACCAAGACGGGTACGGCGATGACGATACCTTTCAAGAGGCGTGTGAAGCGCCGAGCTCCTACCACGTGAATGCGGGTGGAGATTGCGATGATGAAGACCCAGCCTATTCTCCGGGTGTCGCAGAGGGATGCAGCGGACTCGATTTGAATTGCGATGGTCTGATTGATAACGATGTCGACCTAGACGGATACTCCGACGCGACGTGTGGTGGAAGTGACTGCGACGACTCCGATGCGACAATCATTCCGGAGCCCAACGGAACCTGTGCGATTGGAGAGAGCTGTTTGGACATCCTCAATAGCGGTAAAAGCGTAGGGGATGGGACATACGGCGTTGACCCGGACGGATATGGTATCGGAAACGACCCCTTTGACGCAGAGTGTGATATGACCACCGACGGTGGAGGATGGACAGGAATATCGTTTATCAACGCCCATACTTCTTTATCGGGTTCGCTCAATGCACGGGATTTAGCTGGAATAGAGGGGGTCGATCTTACCTTTGGTCCTTACACCCGAGACGGCAGTGGATCGCACTATTACTTCTACGAATTTGATTTCGCTTCAACGTATAACGAATTTTACCTTTCCGACTGGACGGTTTTAGCGTATACCGCTTACGGACATACGTCAGAGGTTTGTGGGAGCATTGTTTCTTGGACGGGCGGATATACCAACAATGGTGATATCGCTTTGGGGAGTCCGGACGATAGCGGTCCGGTTGCCTCGATGTACGCGGGTACAATATCGGGTTGCCTATTTGAGTGCGTATCTTGTGAAACCGATTGGCCGGCGGGCAACCAAATCTACACCGTAGGCTCAAATGCAGATGCACTTCGAATCGCCTGGGGTGAGGAAGGTTCTCAAAGCGAAGGCTGGTATCCGTGGTATTCCGGTTTGGTATATCTGCGATAGGACAAACGGCTTTGTTCTTCTATCTTCGTTTTGGAAGCAACACGGGTTTGGATGCAAGAGAAGAGAGAATGGAATGCTCTAAAAAATAGCAGATGTATTGGGGGATCAAATCGAAAAAATCGGTTCGTTCACACAATGTGCTGCACAAAGATACGTCCGTCTTGGCTGATGCGTTTGGAATACCAGTTTGAGATGCGTCGAGAGACTCGATTTTTATCATTTTTTCATAGAATCGTGGATGGATCGCAATCCGACCTATATGTTTTTAAGGTGACATCTGAAAAGAGCATTTTAATTGGGCATAAAGTATGAATATTGGTGGCATCAAAAATGTACACGCATGGGCGCGTGAAATCCGAGAATTGCTGGCGGGTCGGGAAGTATTGGCGAGCGTTTCGGGTGGTAAAGATTCAACCGCGATGGCTCTTTTGCTCAAAGAAGCCGATATTCCCCATCGATTTATCTTCATGGATACCGATTGGGAACATCCGGCGACCAGTGAATACTTACTCGAGTATCTTCAGCCCCGGATCGGATCGGTGACGGTGATTAAAGGCGAAAAGGGTGGTATGCGAGATATTATTTTTCGGAACAACCGTTTTCCAACGCGCACAACGCGATTTTGTACGGGAGAACTCAAAATGGAGCCCGTTCGAAAATACATTCGCGCCCTGGAGGAAGATATTGTAAACGCGGTGGGCATTCGCGCACAAGAAAGCGCACGTCGATCAAAATATCCGGAGTGGGAATATTCGAGTTCGTTCAAGGTGGACGTTTGGAGACCGATTCTGCGCTGGACGGAAGACGACGTCATTGCGATGCATCAACGACACGATATTCGGCCCAATCCGCTGTATCTGCTCGGATCGGATCGCGTTGGTTGTTGGCCATGTATCTTTGCGAGTAAGAAGAGTCTGCGGATTTTGGTGAGCGAGCATCCGGAGCGCATTCAGGAGATTCGAGAACTGGAGGAAGCGATCAATCAGCAGAGAAAGAGCCGTGATCCACAAGCGCGCTTTGTGTCTTGGTTCTCCCATAATGGACAACCGGTGCCCATAGACGTGGTTGTGGAGTGGGCTCACACCGACAAGTCCGGTAGGGAACTCTTTGTAAGCGGTGATCGAGAGTCGGGTTGTATGCGATGGGGATTGTGTGAATTACAACACCCAGTACAAGCCCAAAAGAGAATCATCTCCCACGAGAAGCAACTCGACGAACCATAGTCATCGATAGAAGGCGATTGAATCGTTTTTTATAGACAAACAAAATTTCCCAGGTTTGGCCTTTGATTTGAATTATACGCTTTGAAGTACACTCTTGGGCAAAGTATTGAATGGATGCATTAAAGAGAAAGCACCAAGGGGTTTGCGCTTCGTCGGAAATCGTAGAAGGGCACTGTGGGTGAATTTAGGCCGAGTCAAAATTGGGTAAAGGGAGCACCTCTTCAAAGGCTACCGTTCGTTTTCGATCAAGAAGATGGCGCGTTCGAATTCGATATCCGAACGGTAAACGCCATCTACGGAAGCATTTGTACCATTTGCAATCAGTGTAAAGGCGTCATCCGACAAGGACATCAGAAGCAATTCGGCATCGGTGGATATGGACGATCCATTGGGAAGATAGAGTTGTTGAGGTGCATCGT
>JAYYRF010000343.1:0-3331 GCA_036127535.1 Myxococcota bacterium
TATACTGGGACTACCGCGGATTGAATTCCGACGAAGTCGATATTTCCATCGAGCGCCATGCTTGCGATCTTAGACGTCTCCTCGAAAAGGAGGATATACGCGATGCCTTTCTCGTTGGATGGAGTATGGGGGTTCAAGTCGCATTGTCTCTCTTTCAAAGGGACACATCTTCGATACAAGGATTGATTTTATTGAACGGCGCGGGGGGAGGAGCCATTCGGGAAGTCTTGAATCGACCCAACTGGTTTTGGATTGAGCCTCTGTGCCAACGCATTGCGTTGGGGGGAAGATTCTGGCAGCGACTTGGCCCCTTCCTTGCCCGGTCTCAGCGCTGGAAAAGTCCGTTTACCGAATTTTGCGTGAAGATGAAATGGTTGGGGACTGAGCTTGAACGATCTGAATTTCACGCGCTGCTCTGCCAATGGCTCGATGTGGATTTGCGTCGCATCTCTGCGCAAATCGTCGTCCTTGGAAATCACAGCACAGATGCCTTTATACATTCGATCGATGTAAAGGCGCTGGTCGTAATGGGGAACCGAGATCCGTTGGTTTCCAATAGACTGACACGAAAATTGGCGCAGTCTCTCCCCAATTCTACCTTGCGATGTTTGGTGGGATCGTCTCACTTCACATTGATAGAGTATCCGCAAACCTTATACCATCTTATGGAGAGGTGGATGACAGTACAGCGAGATGTGCGCGAAAAGGTCTCCCCGGATCTTTGAAGCAATTCCAGCGGAGCAATACAGAGTCCCGTAAACGCCCAATCAGATGGGGAACGATTGGCCGATCAAAAGAATTCTATCGTTCCCTCGACGCTGTACACGTAGCTTTGAAACGTCGAATCGTATGCATATCGCCAACGATCCGCATCTCGAACGGCATCGGCCAAACGGTAAATTGAGAAACCGCTTTCTTCGCTCGAAAATCCATATATGGTCATTTCGGTTTCATTGTGAAGAATGATCCCCCGATATAGCTGTGTAGCGACGGGAACTTGATCATAGCATATACGGTCTGGAGAGATGGACAGCGCATAGAATTCCGTACAATTGGTACACAAGAGTTGAAGTACTTCGGTCTCAGGTGCGCCTGTTATTTTGGTTCCATCTTCCCGTAATTCATCCGTACAGCTTTCGAATGAGACCCGTCGCGTCCCTGACCACGCGGTGCCCAGTTCAAATGCAGGTTCTTCTTCGGGTTCGATGGTCTCTGCGCTGTCTTCGGAGGCCGTGTCGATGTCCGACGGGGGTTGAGCCGCCGTATCTTCTTGGGGGGGCGCTGGAGCCTCTCGGTACAGGATGGTTTTACCGCTTCCGTTACAGCTCCAAAGTAGTAGAGACGATATGAAAAGCATTATTCGAGTTGTTCTTGTTGAGGAGAAAAGGCTGTGATAACGGGTTTGAGAGGAAATCCGCTGTTGGATACCGTACAGTAGGCGGCCGTACTCATACCCGCAACCGTTGCCTCTGCGGTATCTATATCGTTCCCGTACTCGAAGGTGATGTCTCCAATGTCCGTCGTGAGAACCGTGCCCGAAACCATTTGAACTTCGTAGGTCGAGCCGCTGTTGTTATCGATATTTACGCCGTGGTAGCTTGTTCCGTTGTCGATATTTCGCAGGCGGGTCAGCTCTTCCATGACTGGATCATTGAGCCTTGTCATATCATCGCCTTGAAAGATCACGCCAAAGCCTTGCATACTAAACGTTTTTAGAACTTGAATACTACTGACGTCGTCGGGTGGAAAACCCGGATTGGAGAAGATCACTACGTGATAACCGAGCAGTTGATCCGCCGTTATGCCATTGCTGGGCTCCTCGATCAAATCGACGTTCAAGCCTTCGTTTTGTAGCCACGATTGTATATTTTCACAGTCCGTAACATCTTCTCCGTTATGGTTGTCGTCACGAACGATAAGAACGCTTGGGGTTACAACGGGGCTGACGAAGTTTACGGAATTGTAGATGAGTTGGGATGCTGTCTCTTGTGGTATCCAGGTGTCGGATAGGGTCATCAAAATCGTCACTACATTCCCGATAGGAGACGCAAAGGGAGGGAGTTCCAGCGTGGGATCAAAGCCTTCTTCCGTTTCCTCACTGCTCGGTTCAATGGCGGGTTCCAACGGCTCTTCGGGTTCCTCGGGTTCCTCGGCGGGTTCGCTGTTTGGCTCTCCACTTGGCTCTGGTGTTTCGACGGGCTCTATGACCGCGGTATCGGTCTGAACGACCTCCTCTTCTTCCTCCTCTATCGCACCGGCTTCCACTTGTGACTTCTCTATGTACCCATACTCTGAGCAAGAGAGGAGGAAAAGCCCTAGGGGAATGGTCAAAAAGGTGGGATGCTGCATATCGACTGTCCGTTACGATCTTAATATATAGCTGTCCATACGGATGGGACAGTTCTTTCTTAAATGAATTGCAACCATCAAGTTCATCAAGTGCGTATGGGCTTCATCGCTTTATTCCTACAACGGATTCGGTTTGGATATGCGGTGAATGCGTTTGCATCTTCTCTCAGATCGGATACATCTCCGTGTTATGACGTCACTATTTCATGAGATGTACGAGAGTTTATGCCCAGTATGGAGTGACTCTAACCAATCGATCGGCCGTAGTATTAACATGGGCTGGGGACGCATATTTGGCGGTCAATTGCTCGGTCAGGCCCTTGCTACCGCACAGTCTTATCCGGAGCGCATGGGGAAGGTACATTCGATGCACGCGCACTTTTTAGACGTGGGCAAAGTCGATACGAATGTTTCGTATCGTCTGTTTTCCATGCGCAAGGGACGAACGTACTGGACATGTCGCGTAGAGGGGTATCAAGAGGAACGATATCTCTTTCACGCCGTCTTTTCGTTTCAACAACCGGAGGAGGGGTTGAGCCATCAAGTCTCCATGCCCGAGGTGCCAGCTCCAGAGGGACTTGACTCGTACCAAGTGACATTGCGACGCATGGTAGAGTCTTTTCCCGCAGAGCGGCGCAATCGGATCTCGAGCGTATGGATAGAGCGTTTGTACCGGACAGCACCAATAGAGGTGCGACCGATCCAACCGAAGAATTTTTTAATGCCGGACAATCGAGAAGGCCGGAGGTTGTTGTGGTTTCGAAGTGCGGAGCGGTTACCGGACGATTCGGATGTACATGAGCGTGTTTTGGCTTGGGTCTCTGACTTCCCTATGCTGGGCACGTCCTTGCAGCCGCACGGTATTTTTCCCAGCAGTCCCAAGATCAAAATGGCGAGCTTGGATCATACCATCTGGTTTTACGCCCCCTTTCGCGCGGATGAGTGGATGCTTTGTGACGTTCAATCTCCGCGTTCCGATGCC
>JAYYRF010000344.1:0-4836 GCA_036127535.1 Myxococcota bacterium
AAGATACTCAGAGCCAAAGCGACCAAAGAGACATGCCCTGTCTTTAGACCTATCGGAGGAATATACTCATGTAGGTATGCCCACGTAACAACAGAAGAGAGCAAAACGACGAATAGAACGCGAAGACGAATCTTGACAAAGATGGTGCCGTTGAACTCAAATAGCAAGGAGAGCCAAGAGGCATTTTTGGAAGGAACAATCATTGTAGCAGCCCGCGGAAGTGCAATCAAATAACCCATTTGAGCTCTTTTACAAGCCTTCTCATCATCATTAAACAGCGGGGGAAAAAAGATTAAATTCCTGCCGTACCCACCAGATCGATATATATATATCTAGGCCTAAATCCTCTTGATTTTAACAATCTCCCTAGTTCTATAGATGTCTCGAACCGAAGTTGCCCCCATAAAAGCCGCCTTTGAAACGCATAAACTATATGGCTCGAGCCACGTTGGCGCGGTTCGTTCTGAAAACCAAGACTTTATTGGCTTTGCGCGTCAAGATGAGCGCACGCTATTGATTGTTGTGGATGGTATGGGTGGGCACAGCGGAGGATATGAGGCAAGCCGGATCGCCACAAAGGAGATGAAAATCTTCTTCGAGGAGAGCGATCTACCTCCCCTCGAATTACTGCAACAGTCCATTGCCATCGCCCACCAAAAAATTTTGGAATTTGCCGCGAACGATCCCTCTTTCGAGGGCATGGGAACCACAGTGGTCTGTGCACTCATCGAATCCGATCGCGCCTGGCTCGCCCATGTAGGAGACTCGCGAGCCCATCTCCTAAGAGACCGGGTTCTGTATCAGCTTACGATCGACCATACATGCATCAATAATATTGCTCTTTGCGGTGAAATTGCGTACGACCAACTGGAAAACCACAAACTCGGTCATATCTTAGATCGCTCTTTGGGTAGCGAAGACCCACCAGAAATCGAAATTCAAGTCAGTCCAATACACCTAACGCCCGGAGATCGACTGATTCTGAGCACCGACGGTTTTTGGCAATATTGCTCCGATCAAGATATCCGCGAACTCCTTCAAGACGACCCACTGGAGACCGCCATACAAGACGGAATTGCGCATGCTCTCAACAAAGGAGGACGCGATAATATCACCATTGCTATTCTCGAATGCTTGCACTCCAATTTCGATAAGGAGCCGATTCTAGACGCCCGCACAGAATTTAAAAGTAGAGTATCGAAGGCGTTTAGCGCCAAACAAATTCAAGTGGCTGCCGAACGAAAAGTAACCAATTCCCATGGGCTCCGGGAGGAGTATATGGAGGATGCCTCGATCCCTCTCCCTCCTCCGCCGGAACCGGCTCCTATCGTACCGATTGTCCTTGGCATTGTTGCTACATTCACTATCATTGTCCTCGTCGTCGTTTTTGCTCTATAGTTTGTTTTAGAGCATTCTCGTTTGCTTTTGAATCAGGTATATTGTTTAGGTGGAGGTCTTCTATGCTCTGCTTGATGCTACTCGCTTGTGGTAGTCCTGAAGAAAATATTACTGTTTATCAAAACCCAACGGCCCAAAGCACTCCATTGGACGATGCCGCTCTGTTAAGGCGGATCTCATTGGATCTGCGTGGAACCCTTCCATCATTAGAAGAACTGCAGAGCGTAGAAAGCGGAGGCCTCGAAGAACAAATCGAACGCTATTTACAAGATCCCCTTCATGAGGAGAGATTGGTTCATATCTTCAATCAATGGTTTAAGACAAAGGTAGACCACTACAATCTGAGCTATCGGGACTATCATCTTCCTGAAGAACTCGAGTATCCTCTGATTCGCGCCAGCGGCGAAGAGCCTCTGCGATTACTGGCGTCCATTGCTGCGAGCGACCGACCGTGGACGGACTCGCTCGCCGTTAATTATACGGTATCCAACGAACTGCTACAGACCATTTGGCCGCTTTCCTTTTTGGAATCCGAGGGTGTGTGGCGAAAAGCTGCGTATACCGATGGGCGTCCCCCCGGGGGCGTTCTAATGACCAACGGGCTTTGGTGGAGATATTACACAACACCCAATAATTATTCCCGATCGCGGGCGATGGTGCTCAGCGAGCTATTTCTTTGCGAAAACTACCTACATCGCCCCATCAAATTTAGCGCGCCCGCTTTGCTCGACCGAGAGAGTTTAAACGAATTTATCCGTACAGATCCAGCCTGCATCGGATGTCACAGCACCTTAGACCCAATTGCGGCTTCGTTATTTGGATTTTGGTGGTTTGATTTGTACGATACCGCCGAATTGAGTCGATATCATCCTGAAAGAGAGCATCTGGGAGCCTACTACCTAGAGCAAGAACCCGCTTGGTTTGGTACGCCCATCTCTTCCCCCGCGGACTTGGGTCCGCTGGTCGCCGCAGATCCACGATTCACAAAGTGCACTGCCAAGCGAATCACGGAAATTTTATGGCACAGACAAATCGAAGTGGAAGATTTCGAACACCTCCAAATCATCCACGATGCCTTCGAAGCATCCGAATGGAACTTTGCCAGTCTTTTGAAAAAGATCATGCAAACCCACCGTTATCAAGCTGGTGCTCCGTTGGAGACCCTGAGCGACGAAGAGGCGCGAAAACAATCTACCCACAGACTTTTGTCAGTCGACCAGCTCCAATCTGTTCTTTCGCAAATCGGCGGCCTTGATTGGACCTACGAAGGCTTTGATCAGTTTCAGAACGATATCATCGGCTACAGGATTCTCTTGGGTGGCTTCGATGGCGTTTTGACCCAAGCACCTGCCAAAAACCCCAATATCTCCCAACAAATCGCTATCAAACGCCTTGCACAGGCAACCGCAAAAATAATAATCGACCAGCATTGGAACGAGCAACCTGTACCAATTCTACAAGGATACAACCTCCAAGAGCTACGATCTGACTCCGAAGACTTCTCTGCATTTCTGATGCGGCTCCATCTGCAACTCTATGCACAAGAACCAACACCCGAGCGCATTGAACTGGATCGTCTTTACTGGGAAGAGATCGCTTCCCAATCCGATGAAAAGCAGGCTTGGATTAGTCTGATCAGCCTGAGTATTCGCGACCCTCTTTTTTGGACCTATTAATATGCATCTCTTTTCCAGAAGAAACTTTTTACGACTGAGCACCTCGGGATTGCTGCTTCCCAAGAGTGCATTGGCCGATGCGGACGAAAGAAAGTTTGTATTCATATTCTGCCAAGGAGGCTGGGATCAATGTTACTTCGCCGCCCCCCTCTTTGATAGCTCGTTGGTCGACATGGAAGGAAACGTCCAACTGGGCACAGCAAACGACATTCCATTCGTCGATTCATCCTATCGCCCTTCTGTGCGAGACTTTTTTGAAACCTACGGAAACCGCACCTGCTTGATCAATGGGTTCGAATCGCGTTCTGTCGCGCACGATATCTGCCTACGTTTGGTCAGCACCGGAAAGTCCTTGAGCAACAGCGACGATTGGCCTTCCATTATTGCCGCGCACGCGACCAGCAATCCGATCATGCCATTTGTGAGCATTTCAGGTCCAACATATACCTCTCGATACGATTCGACGGTGGTTCGTGTGGGCTCCTCGGGGCAATTGTCAAAACTTCTGTCCGGCTCCACACTCAACGAACTCGGTGTCACCCCACCACCGGCGGACATCGAAGCTCTCGAAGACCGTTGGATGAGCGATCTACTCGAACAAAGACGCAGCCAAGTCTTTCGTGGACGCGCAATGGAAATTATGGAAAAAGCCGTCACAGCAGATGAACGACGAGAACGTTTGGAGGAGTTGCAATCAGAGCTCTCCATCTCTGCGAGCACCAATCTCAAAGAAAACCTCAATCTATGCGTAGATCTCCTCCAGTTCGGTAGCTCTCGCAGCATTATGATTGGTTATCAAGGATACCAAGATCTCGGTTGGGATACCCACGCCGCAAACCATCTGCAGGGCATTCACCTCGAGAATCTCTTTTCCGATCTCAATGACTTCCTGTACGAGCTGAAAAATACAACAACCATCAGCGGTTCATCCCTCCTAGACAACACAACCGTGGTTCTTCTATCCGAAATGGGTCGCTTCCCACAAGTCAATTCCAGGGGTGGAAAGGAACACTGGACCTTCACCTCTGCGATCTTCATCGGTTCAGGAATTCGTGGTGGCCAAAGTATTGGTCTTTACAACGACTACTGTTTTGGTGAGCCGGTGGACTTACAAACGGGGCACCCTTCATCGCAAGGAACCGCACTTTTACCCGGGCATATCGGTGCAACTCTTCTTAAGCTCGCCGATATAGATAGCCAAGAATATATCTCTGAACCCCCCATTGAGGCAGCTATACTATGATTTTATTCCTTCTTGCCTGTGCAGCAGACGAGGCTGACATTAATATTTCGATTAACGGCGAAACCCAAGACGAAGAACAAGAAGTCGAATCTGAACCCGAATCTGAACCCGCAGAAGAGATCTCTCCCAGTGGAGATGCGAATTACGATCTATCCTTGTGTGAAGATGCTCCCATTGTCACATGGGACAATTGGGCACAAGGTATGATCATCACCCATTGCCAAGGATGTCACGCAAGTGGTTCTCCTCAGCGATACGGTGCGCCGGACTCTGTTTCCTTTGATACGGAGTCCGATGCCATTTATTGGTCTGACCGTATTTGGATTCGAACCGTAGAACAAGAGACCATGCCCCCCGCCGGTGGCCTCTTGGAAGAGGATATCTACCTGCTACAGGTCTGGCTCAGTTGTGGAATTGAGTCGTGATCTGGATTTTGGCCTGTTCTCCTCCCACGGAAACCATCTTTGACATCCAACGACCCGATCATCCGAATTTATCGGAAGACGAGGTGGAAAGCAT